>NZ_JALGBR010000005.1:0-252182 GCF_022808535.1 Acinetobacter sp. NIPH1876 | reverse complement strand
GGCCGTACATTAAATTCTGGTCAACGCGATCAGCTTTTTCAGTTGTTATCGACTGAAGATGATGTGGTGGCTTTGGCTGCTGCTACGCAACAGAAAATTGATAACGAGGCAACTACGAGAGCCACAGCTGATAATCAACTATCTCAGCGCATCTCTACGCTCGAAACCTTTGCTGGTGCGATCATTGATCGAATTTACCCTGTTGGTGTAATCATTGAGTTCGCTGTGAACTTTAATCCAAACAGCCACTTCAGCGGTACGACTTGGGTCAGACACGGTGAAGGTAAAGCTTCAGTTGGTTTATCAACGCAAGCGAACGATCCAGCTTGGACTAAGGTTATCGGTACAGTATTTGGAGAATATCAACATACATTATCAGTTAACGAGTTACCTGAACATAAAGCTGAAACAACAATGTTTAGAGCTGGTTATGTAGCATCTGAAGGTGACTGGACTTATGGAGGTGAAACAAGTGGGTTTGCAAATGATAGCACGTCAGATTCTTACGGTACGATGAAATCTAAAACGATTGGTGGTGGAGTGGCTCATAATATTGTCCAGCCATCTATTGTTGATTTACGCTGGCGACGTACTGCATAGTGATGGGTTGAATTATGAAAAATGGTTTCAAATGGTGAAACTATTATTTATTCGATTTATCTCAATATTTTGGGTAAATTATCTCGGCGCGCATCATCTGGCGGTGTCTCAAGGGGATTCTCGTCAAGCGGTATTACGTGCCACTTTTAAATTCTAATAGAGGATCAGCGCAGTAAGTTCATTATGAAAAAAATTCTTACGATCATGATGATGATCCTTGCCTTTAGTACATGGACATCCTCTGTTTACGCCCAAACACGGATTGCCCTGATTTCACAGCTCAAAGGTTCTTCCTTTGCCACCGATGTTGCGATTCAAAATTACTTGCAACGCAAGGGCTATCAAGTTGAAGTCATTGATCAATCTGTTTCCCCCAACAGTTTAACAAACACCGATCTAGTGATTATCTCTTCAACGGTGGCATCCAAAAATCTTCAATCGGGTTGGCGACAGCTGCCGATTCCACTGATGACATGGGAAAATGATTATCTGGATGATTTAGCCATGACAGGTAAACGCATCAATACAGATTTTGGTGAAGTCGAGAAAGAACGTTATTTGTGGCTGGTCAATGCACCACATCCCCTATCTGCGCATCTTTCCGCGGGAACACGTAACGTCTATAAATCACAAGCACCAATGAGTTGGGGTAAACCAGGACTCGGTGCCACCATCATTGCGACTATCTATGGGCAACCTGAAAAAGTCGCAATCTGGGGCTATGAAAAAGGTGCGACCATGGATTATGAGTCGCTAGCACCGGCAAAACGACTGATGTTTTTTCTCAATAATGAGACCTTTACGAATCTGTCTGAGGACGGCTTGAAACTGTTTGATGCTGCAATTCAGTGGTCATTGAACAAATAAAATCCAAGCTTGGATTTCAATGCACTGATGCAGTTCGGTCTGCATCAGTGCAAATTCCCATTTTTGCATTTGCTCGAATACTTTAAAATACTTCCTGACTTATCGCAGCCCTAAAGTTTTTAGGTGCGTAACCAAAGCGCTGTGCAAAAGCACGGCTAAAGGCGGCTTGAGAAGAATAGCCGATGCATTCAGCAACTTGTGCAATATTTTTATCGGTTTCTTTAAGCAATTGGCTGGCTAATTTCATCCGCCAATTTTTTAAATACAGCATCGGGGGTACGCCAACCAACTCAACAAATTTTTTGGAAAAACTGGAGCGAGATTGTTTGGTCAGTTGGGCAAGCGACGCAACATCCCATTCATATGCTGGTTGTGCATGCATCAACGACAATACCTTACTCATCATCGGATCACGTAATGCAGAAATCCAGCCTTTATGCTCAATCTGCTCTTTAGCCAACCAAAAACGTATCGACCAGACCAACAATAAATCAATGATTCGAGACAGCATGACTCGACTGCCAAGTGCTGGGTGTTCAAGCTCAAGCTTGATTGCAGCAACGGTCATGGGTACCCATTCCGCGACTTTTTCAGCATTATGATGTGACGGTACATGAATGTAACTCGGCAATCCTTCTGCAATCGCCTCGCCATAAATACCGTTCAATTCAAAAGTGCAGCTAATCACAGATGCTTCCGTTGTTTGTCCACTTACGATTTCAATCGAATGCTCAAGCTTCGTTGGCAAGACAACAATGTCTCCAGCTTTTAAGATCAGCTCAAGATTAAGTCGCTTAATTTTAATTCTGCAACTCGCATTTTGAATAATATGGATATAAGCATATCGGGCAGGAAAGCACAGTTTGTTGTCTGCTAAGAGATTTTCTACGCCATAGATTTCACCCGAGATATCGGCGAAGCGATAAATATCAAAGAAGATATCGGTTAACACCTGCGGATCATACTCATCACTCATTTTATGCTTTTGTCCTTAAAAGTGTTTCTGCAAAAACATTGGCGTTTCAGTTATTGTGAAAGCATAACAAAACACCAATAATCTTTTGAGAAGATTTCGTTAGTATAAAAAACACCCACCACTTCATATCTCTTTATACCGTAAAGCTTCCACTATTAAATACTGAAAATTCAATACAATAGCATTTATCTAGGAGATAAATATGAGTACTCAACCGACCATTATTCTCGTACACGGTTTTTGGGGCGGTGCAGCCCATTGGACCAAAGTGATTACTGAATTGTCCCATCAAGGTTATAAGGCCTTACGTGCCGTGGAACTTCCATTAACCTCTCTCGCAGATGACGTTGAACGAACTCAAAAAATGATTGCCCAAGTTGATGGTGATGTGCTTTTGGTGGGTCATTCTTACGGCGGAGCAGTCATTACCGAAGCAGGTAATCATCCAAATGTCGTAGGTTTGGTTTATATTGCCGCCTTTGCACCAGATAGCAATGAAAGCCCAGGGGCAATTACCCAACAACATTTACCTGTTGCAGCGCCGAATCTAGAACCAGATAGTGATGGTTATCTTTGGCTTAAAGTCGATAAATTTCACGAAAGTTTCTGTCAGGATCTCACCCAAGATGAAGGCTTTGCCATGGGTGTCACTCAAAAGGCGCCTTTAGCCAGTACCTTTGGCGATAACATTAGCAACCCTGCTTGGAAAACCAAACCTTCTTGGTATCAAATCTCGACCCAAGACCGCATGATCAGCCCAGAAAACCAAGCCGTGATGTCTGATCGTTTAAATGCCAAAAAAGTCATTTCTTTAAACGCAAGTCATGCTTCATTGGCTTCACAACCGAAAGAAGTGACTGCCTTAATTACTGAAGCTGCTACATTTTTGGCAAAATAAATATAATGCTCTAGCAAATAGGGAATAATATTATTCCCTATTTGCCTGTCTTAACCCAGCTTCAACAACACACAGAAATTGCTGCTTATAAAACATATTCCCAGATAATGTAGCCTAGACCAAATCCGAGGAATGCATACAGTGTAATGATGAAGAATACAAAACTGGCATTATTCTTTTTTTTCAAAAAACTCATATCGGCACCTTTGGCTTTGCTCAACTCATGTTGTTATAGTGCAATAAGATACAGACAAAAAAAAGACACAGAATTTTCTAAAAAAAATATAACAGATAAGCATGGAAAAATTAGAACTGTTATGAAAACAGTCCCAAATATTATTAAAACATGGACAATACCATCATCAATATATTCAGAACTGTTCGATCTTAATGCCAATATGCTAAAAACGATCAGGTTTTAAGATGCGGATTATCCAGTGGCAGTTCCTTGTCTAAATGTGCATCAAAAATATCCGTCAACATACTGTCATAACGTTTAGCGTTATATTGTACAAGTGACTCTGCTTCAGCTGTTGTAATGAAACCTGTCTCAATCGCATCAGCAATATGTTCCTCAAAGGTCAAACCACTAAACTGATCTTTCGATTCTGCCTTTTTAAACTTATTCCACAACGGTTGTAGTGGTAATAATGCCTGAAAAGTTGATTCCATACGCCCCATCACATCGTTAGCATCGGTGTTGTAATAAACATGTTGCTTTAACTGATCTCGGAACGCATGTTCTTGCATGATTAGTTGAGCCACCTCTTGCTTCAACTGATCTGATGGAGCTGCAATTGGACGACCAAATGGGAAGCACAGCAATTTGACCATATACGCAGCAAGCTTCATTGGGAAATTGTCATAGAAGCCAAAGAACGCTTCTTGCACTTGATATAAAGCTTTATTGAGGGCCAATTCTGCATGTTTTTGTTCAGCTTCAGTTCTTTGACCATGCTCGTAGTATTTCAAAATTGCCGTAGCAATAAATAAGTTGGAATGGATATCGGCCAATCGACCAGACAGCATTTCTTTACGTTTTAAATCACCTGCTAAAATTCCAAGTGCCATATCCGCCGTTAATGCAAAATCGGCGCTGAAACGGTTGATCTTACTGTAATATGCTTTGGAAAAATCGTCTGCTTGTTGAGAGCCTTGATTTGAACCACCCGTAATCGAATAGGCTGCTGCCTTGGCAGCGCGATTAAAGGTATAAGCCAGATGCTTAAACAGTAAAGGAGAGAATGCCTTGAAAGCAGATGCCTTATCTTCCGATTGCAATAACTGTAGTTCTTCGAATAAATAAGGATGACAACGCATTGAACCTTGACCAAAAATCATCAAGGAACGCGTCAGAATATTGGCTCCTTCTACGGTAATCGCGACAGGAATGGATTGATAAGTCAGCGCAAGAAAGTTACGTGGCCCTAATTGAATCGCTCGCCCACCGACCACGTCCATACCGTGATTGACCACTTTACGCATGGTTTCAGTAGCATAGTATTTGGCCATTGCAGTCATCACCGCAGGCGTTCCACCTTGGTTTAAACCACAAGTCACGAGATAACGAAATGATTCCAACATATAGGCATCGCTGGCGATATCACTGGTCGCCTCTTGTACGCCTTCAAAATGCCCAACCGAGATTTTGAATTGTTGGCGAACACTGGCAAATGCACCGACCAACAGATAGCTCATTTCTCCTCCGGCAGTTGCCAAAGCAGGCAGTGAAATACCGCGCCCCACGCCTAGGCACTCCATCAGCATACGCCAACCTTTACCTGCATTTTGCTGCCCACCAATAATCCAGTCCAATGGAATAAAGACATCACTGCCCTCAACCGTACCATTCATAAACGGTGCGCCTGGATTATGTCGAGGGCCGATCTGAATACCTTCATGGTCAGCAGGAATCAAGGCACAGGTAATGCCATATTCCACTTTGCTTTTATCACCAAGCAAACCTTCTGGATCATAGAGCTTAAACGCCAAACCAATCACGGTCGCAATCGGTGCAAGGGTAATCCAGCGCTTAGAGAAGTTCATTTTTAAGCCTAGAACGTCCTGACCTTGGTATTGCCCATAACAAACTACACCCGTATCAGGAATCGCCCCTGCATCTGACCCTGCTTCAGGGCTGGTCAAACCAAAACAAGGCACTTCTATCCCTTTTGCCAATCCGGGTAAATAGCGTTGTTTTTGCTCTTCGGTCCCATAGTGCAGCAGTAACTCACCTGGCCCAAGCGAATTCGGCACCATACAACTGACGGCAGCAGTTAAGGAACGAGACGCAATTTTGCTCATAATTCGACTTTGTGCAAACGGTGTAAATTGCTTACCGCCAAATGATTTCGGAATAATCAAACCTAAAAAGCCGTTGTCTTTAATAAATTGCCAAACCTCTGGCGGTAGGTCTTTTTCTTGATGATGAATCTGCCATTCATCTAACATGGAACAGAGCTGTTGTACTTCATGATCTAAAAATGCCTGTTCTTCTGCGGATAAAGTTGGATAAGGATATTGATCAAACTTTTCCCAATCAGGCGCCCCCATAAATAGTTCTTTTTCCCACCAGCTGGTCCCTGCTTCCAAGGCTTCTCTTTCGGTGATACTCATACTCGGCATTGCTTTTGAGAGAATATTAAACGCAGGTCGACTCACCAAAGCATCACGTAAAGGTGCAATCAAAACAATCACACTCGCGAGAATAATCGGGATGCCCAGTAACAGACTCCACGGTGTGATCAACACACTGCACAGAATGGCGGCGACAATGGAAACAAGACAGCCAACAGTTCGATTGGCTTCAAAATAAAAAACAGCCCATACCACAACTAACTGAATCAATAGGCCAAGCAATATCAATAATACAATCATATTTGCTCCGTTATCTCAGATTGGGATGAAGATGAAATAAGAAAGATCTAAATTAATTTATGATGAACGTCTTTCTCTAATAAAAATGGCTATTTTTTATTCTACATATCGAAGCGCTATTTGCTTGATTAACTACTAAAATTTACACAAAGGCATTCAGATGATACTGAAAAATAAAAATCATGAGCTGAATAGAATACCGCTCTAAAAATTGGAATCCTTCCCCTCAAAAATCCAAAAATAAAATCATCAATCATGATTCTTTTTAATGTTACAAAGCAAAAAAAATAATAATCCAAGCAGTATCTTTCGAATTTAATAAATAAATTGCAGCGATCCAAACGCCATTCAAACTGAATATGAATAGCTGCAATGATTGATAATGCCACTCAATTTAAGATGAAGAATTCATCCCACCACCCAATGCAGCCACCAATTGCGCTGAATTTTTGAGATGCGATTGCTGTAATTCCAATAAACGTTCTTCCGCACTTAAACGCAGATTCTGTGCTGTCGCGATTTCTAGATAACTGACCAAACCTGCTTGATAACGCTGCTTGGCAACTCGTTCATTTTCAATCGACAGCTTAAGCAGTTGCTGTTGCGCTACGATCTGCTGCTGGAAATGACCTGTTTGCAGCAAACCATCCTCCACTTCTTTCCAACCTGTTAAAACTGAATGCTTATAAGCAGCAAGCTTTTCATCATAATTTGCTTGAGCCTGTTGAATATCAGCCTGTCGTTTCCCCCCATCAAACAATGTGCCTAAGACTTTTGCCCCCATTGACCATGCGGTATTGGGTGACTGCAATAGACTATGAAAGACCTGACTATTGGCAGTACTATCCAAGCTGATGGTCAAATCAGGTAACCAAGCAGTTTGCGCTAGGCCTAATTGCGCATGTGTCATTGCCAATTCACGTTCGCTACGAATCACATCGGGACGTTGTGCCAGAAGACGACTTGGAATTTGGGTCGGGATTTGAGGGGTGCTAAATTGATAGCGATTTTTATTTAAATTAAAGTCCGCCACATTGCGTCCAACCAAGACCGCCAACACATTTTCTTGCAAATCACGACTACGTTGTAGCTCTAACAATTGCAGACCGACTTGTTTAAGTTGGGTCTCAGCCTGAATCACATCAGCCCGTGCAATCATGCCTGCTTGGTATTGCTGCTGTAAAATACGCACAGATCGTTGATCACTTTGCTGGGTCTGATTTAACACATCCAGCTTGGCATCGAACAAACGTATGCTCCAATAGGCCTCTGCTGCGAGCAGTTGCTGACTCAGCTGAATGGCAGCCAAATCTGCAGCAGATGCTTGCAAGTTGGCCTGTTGCCCTTCCACCGCTTTTGCAACTCTCCCCCAAAGATCAGGAATCCAACTCACTGCGACATTCGCACCGAATTGACGACTCTTGCCAGCGTTTTTAGTTTCGGTTTGATTGGCATTGCCGCCCATAGTGATGTTCGGAAGTGCATTGGCACGTTGTCCATCCAACAATGCCATAGCATGGCGATACTTAGCTTGGGCCTGTTGGATGCTCAAGTTGTCCTGATCCAATTGCTGTATCAGCTTGGATAAGATCGGATCCTGATACATCTCCCACCATTGCTGCGGTGTCGCTGCTATCTTGGAAGCTTCAATCCACTGCAAATCTGCATATTTATATTGTGCAGCACTCTGAATCACAGGCTGCTGATAGGCTGCAGGCTTAAGGGTACTGGACGACTGACATGCTGTGAGCAGCATCGTCACTGCGATACCCATAGAAAGTGTAAAAACTGTTTTTTTCATAGCGACTTCCTATTTACTCCAACGCAAGATATTCAATCGCAGTTTGAAGCGATTCAGTAATTGAGCGAATTTTTCAAATATGAGATACATCACAGGGGTGGTATATAAGGTTAATAATTGACCCAGCGCCAATCCACCAACAATGGCAATCCCCAGTGGTTGCCGCATTTCAGAGCCTTCGCCCCAACCGAGTGCCAAAGGAATCGCACCCAATAAAGCTGCGGTATTGGTCATTAAAATCGGTCTGAAACGCAATGTTGCCGCAGCGATAATGCTGTCTAAATCGGTGTGACCTTGACGTCGTTGCTGCAAAGTAAAATCAATCAGCAAGATCGCATTTTTCACCACAATCCCGATTAGCAAAAAGATACCTAACAAGGCAATCAGGCTAAACGGAATCTGAAACAACCATAAGCTGAGTAAAGCGCCCAGAGCTGCTGTCGGAATGGTGGATAAAATAGTAAAAGGATGCACAATACTTTCATAAGTAATCCCTAAGACAATAAAAATCAGCACGATCACAGCCGCAATCAAAGCAGGCGTACTCAAACCTGCCTGTAGACTTTCAGTTTCGACATCGCGATCTGTCATCACAAAGATTTCTTTTGGCAGCATGATCTTTGGCAAAACCTGACGGATCGCAGCATCTGCCTGTTCATAGCTATAGCCTTTTTTCACCACGTAGCCAACACCCATGGCAGCGAATTGATTACGGCGATAAACCCGATCATTGCTAATGCCGTAACTCCACGTGGCAAAATTGCTTAAAGGCACATATGCCCCTTGTTGATTCGGAACTTTCACATCCGCCAAGGCTTCTGGATGTTCGGTAAAACGTTGGTCGACTTCCATCACCACATAGAACTGATCATTGCGATCATAAATTGTGGAAATCTGCCGTTGCGAAAAGGAGTTATTTAAAACACTGGAAATATTTTCAATATCAATGCCCAACCGTTTTGCGGCTTCACGGTCGATGTCTAAAGTGACATGCTGCGCGCCTTCATCACCCTGTGTTTCCACCTCTTCAAACTCAGGCAGTTTACGCATGGCCTCTGCAACTTTGGGTGCCCATTCACGCAGTAAGCTCACATTGTCAGATTGCAGTAACAGCAAATATTCTTGTGCATTGCCACTGGAAAAAGGATCATCCAATTCCAAATCTTGTTCGACATCTGCGGAGAATACTGCCCCCGCCTGCCAAGGTGCATTTTTCTTTAAACGCTCAACCACTTGTTTGGAGCTTAAACCATCGCGTTCAGCTTTTGGTTTGAGACTGACCATTAAAAATGAGTTGGTCATACCACCACCGCCACCGGAAGTACCCACTACATCCTGTACTGCAGGATCTTTGAGTAAGGCTTGGTTAAATGCGGCAATCTTCGGCTGCATAATCTGAAAAGAAAAGCCATCATCGCCACGAATAAAAGCACCAACTCGCCCCGCGTCTTGTTCAGGCAAAACGCGTTTAGGCAATAAATTGTAGAGATAAACTGAAGCAATGATTGCTGCCAGCCACAGCACTACAATCAGATAAGCATGTTTGAGTACCCAATGAAGAGAGCGAATATAAGATTGAGTCAAGCCCTGAATCAGATCATGGCTATAACGATACAGTCGTGGAGGGTGATTAAGAGATAGAGGTTTTAAACAGCGTGCTGATAAGCTTGGGGTAAAGATCAAGGAAACAAGGACCGATAAAACCACCACAAACACCAGTGTTAGCGAAAACTCCCTGAATAAACGTTCTATCACACCGCCCATAAACAAGACCGAGAGGAAAATCACCATCAATGCCAGATTCATGGCAATCAAGGTAAAGCCAACCTCTTGGATGCCTTTTACCGCCGCTTGTGCGGGAGAATCACCTTGTTCAATATAGCGTTCAATATTTTCGAGTACCACAATGGCATCATCCACCACCAACCCAATCGCCACGATGATCGCCATAATTGACAGGTTATTCAGTGAAAAGCCAGCCAAATAAATCAGACTGCATACGCCAATTAAAGTGACCAGTAGTGCCATTGCGGGAATCACCGCACTTTGCAGCCGCCCCAACATCAGCACCACAACGATGACCACCAGCAACATGGATAAAAACAAGGTATCCCTTGCTTCCTCTAAACTGTTACGGACAATAGTCGAGCCATCCATCACCACAGTCAATTGCGCATCACGTGGCATCAATTCTCTTAGAACGGGCAATTTGGCTTTAATCAGGTCAATGGTCGCCACAGTATTGGCATTGGGCTGTCGGCTAATTTTTAAAATCACCGCAGGCTGCCCATTGTGAAAACCACTGACATAGCGGTTTTCAACCGAATCACGCACTTCTGCAACATCTTTTAAGCGAACAGCCCCTTGATCGGTGTGTCGGATGATCAGATCGGCAAAATCTTGGGCGGTCTTTAATTCTGTAGAAAGTGCCACTTGCCAACGTAATTGCTGTTGCTCCACCACGCCCAATGCCTGCACCACATTACTTTTCGCAACAGCCTGTCGTACCTGTTCAAGAGATATGCCCATTGAAACTAAAGCCGTTGGATTGATGGTGATACGCACGGCAGGCATGGAAGCCCCGTCAATCGACACTTCACCGACACCACTGATCTGCGCCAAATTCGGTTGCAATTGATTGGATGCAATTTCGTATAGCTTTGCCGCTGAAAGTTGTTTTGAGCTGAGTGCCAAATAAAAAATCGGACTTTGACTCGGGTTGATTTTGAAATATTCAGGCGGACTCGGCATGCCTGCAGGTAGCTGTGACATTGCCGCATTGATCGCAGCCTGAACTTCACGCGCGGCCTCATTAATATCGGTATTCAAATCAAAGTGTAAAACCACCTGTGTCGAACTTTGATTACTGGATGAATTAATCGCCTTAACCCCGGATACCCCCATCATGGCACGCTCTAAGGGGGTTGCTACTGTTGCAGACATACTTTCTGGACTGGCACCAGGCAGATTGGCACGCACCACAATGGTCGGGATATCCGCTTGTGGTAATGCCGCAACAGGCAAACGCAAATAGGCCAATATACCGAGTAAAACAATCGCAATCCCCAGCAGTACACTGGCCACTGGACGTTGTACAAACACAGACAGCAACGTCATTGCGATGCTCCTGTCTGATCTGAAAGCAGGTTTGCATCGGGTTGCTTGGCTTGCAGGCGATCAAAAAACAGATACACCACGGGTGTGGTAAATAAGGTGAGCACCTGACTGACCAATAGGCCACCTACCATCACCAACCCAAGTGGCTGACGAAGTTCAGCCCCAGAACCCGAAGCCAGCATCAGCGGGATTGCACCCACTACTGCGGCCAATGTGGTCATCAGAATTGGACGGAAACGTAATAAAGCAGCCTGATAAATGGCTTGCTCAGCCGACAACCCCTGATTCCGTTGCGCCACAAGTGCAAAATCCACCATCATGATGCCGTTTTTCTTGACCAAACCGATCAATAAAATAATCCCGATCAGTGCAATCATGTCCAACGGCTGGCCCACTATGAACAAAGCCAGTAATGCCCCTATCGCGGCAGAAGGTAAGGTTGAAAGAATAGTCACGGGATGAATAAAACTCTCATACAACATGCCGAGCACAATATACATAGTCACAATCGCTGCAATCACCAACCAGAAGGTATGTTGCTGTGAGTTTTCAAAGGCTGCTGCTGCGCCTTGCAGTTGAACCTGTAGCTCTGGCGGTAGCTCAAGACTTTGTTTAACCTGCTCAATCACCTTAATCGCTTCTCCTAAAGACACCCCCTTGGCTAAATTAAAAGAAATCCCAACGGCAGGAAATTGCGACTGTTGCTGTAAAAGAATAGGCGCATGTTTTTCGACAATCGTAGCAACAGAGCTCAATAAAATCGGCTGTCCTTGGTTGTTGTGAATATAGGTCTGGTTTAAAGCCTCAATACCTTGGGTGAGTTTTGGGTCTAATTCTAAAACAATGCGGTACTGATTGGACTGCGTATATAAAGTTGCAATTTGGCGCTGCGCAAATAGATTTTGCAAAGCCAAACTAATGTCTTCAACACTTAGACCCAACCGTGCTGCCGCATCACGGTTAACCTCAATATAGGCTTGTAAACCCTGCCCTGCATCTTCACTGGTCACTTCTGCAAAGGCAGCCTGCTGACGCAAGGCCTGAACCAATTTAGGCGTCCACTCCTCAACCAATTGATTTTTGGGTGCAGTCACGCTGAGTTGATATTGGGTGCGGCTAATTTTGTCTTCTATACTGAGTTCTTGTACGGGTT
Organism: Acinetobacter sp. NIPH1876; assembly: GCF_022808535.1. NCBI lineage: Bacteria > Pseudomonadati > Pseudomonadota > Gammaproteobacteria > Moraxellales > Moraxellaceae > Acinetobacter > Acinetobacter sp. NIPH1876. The sequence continues at coordinate 239,893 of NZ_JALGBR010000005.1, read as the reverse complement.
GCATCCAACCTTTAATGCCATGTACTTGTGCAAAATTTTCATTCAGTCGTGCCATCACTTCCGCAGCAGGTGCACGTTCGGCATGTGCTTTTAAATTCACCAAAATACGCCCATTGCTTAACTTCGGATTATTGGCATCGACACCAATAAAGGATGATAAGCTGGCAACCGCAGGATCTTTTAAAATCACTTCTGCCAAAGCCTGTTGGCGTTCACTCATGGCTTGAAATGAAATCTGGTCAGGTGCTTCCGTCACCACCTGAATCACACCATTATCCTGTACTGGAAAGAAACTCTTTGGAATCGACCAATACAACAGCCCTGCCAGTAGCACTGTTGCCAACATCACCATCAAGGTCAGCAGTTGATGTCGAAGTACCCATTGCAACAACTTCGCATAGTGCTGAATCACTCGATCCAGACTCCATCGACTCGGCTGCTCTGCATGCTTGGGTGCATCTTTGAGCAAATAGGCACACATCATCGGAGTTAAAGTTAGTGAAACGAGCAATGAAAGTGCAATTGCAGCTGCCAGTGTCACCGCAAACTCATGGAATAAGCGTCCGACCACATCGCCCATAAAGAGCAAGGGAATCAAAACAGCAATCAAAGAAATCGTCAAAGAAATCAGGGTAAAGCCAATTTCTTTTGATCCTTTTAGTGCTGCTTGCAACATGCTTTCACCTGACTCGCGGTGTCGCGCAATATTTTCGAGCATGACAATCGCATCATCCACCACAAATCCAGTGGCAATAGTTAATGCCATTAAAGTCAGGTTATTGACCGAGAAGCCAAGGAAATACATCAATACAAACGTACCAATAATCGACAGCGGTACGGCGATACTCGGAATCAGGGTCGCAGCAAAATTACGTAAAAATAAGAAGGTGACCAACACCACCAAACACACAGCGAAGACCAGTTCTTTTTGCACATCTTTAATCGAGCTACGAATACTTTCCGTTCGGTCGGTCAGGACGCGAATACGAACATTGTCGGGTAGGTTTTGTTGTAATTCAGGCAGTATTTTTTTGATTTGATCTGCTACCTCAATCACATTGGCATTGGGCTGACGCTGGATATTCACCAAAATGGCCGATTGACTGTCTGCCCATGCTGCCATATAGCGATCTTCACTGCCCTCGAACACCTGCGCGACATCTTTTAAGCGAATCGGTGCGCCATTGTTCCAACGTAAAATCAGGCTTTCATAATCGGCTATCGAACGCATCTGATCATTGGCATCCAGCATAGTCGATCGAAAAGGCCCATCAAAACTCCCTTTCGGTTGATTGGCATTGGCGGCAGCAATAGCCGCACGCACATCTTCAGCACTGAGCTTAAACGCTGCCAAAGCAGTTGGATTCATCTGCACCCGAATCGCTGGACGTTGCCCGCCAGCAAGACTAACCATCCCCACCCCAGAAAGCTGAGACAGTTTTTGCGCCACTCGGGTATCGACCATGTCATAGACCGTGGTCAGTGGCAAACTGTCAGAACTAATTGCAAGGGTAATCACGGGCACATCGGCAGGATTCACTTTGCGATAGATCGGTGGAGTGGGTAAATCACTAGGCAATTTACTGCTTGCTGTGCTCAATGCCGACTGTACTTCTTGCTCGACAATGCCCAGTTCGGCAGATAACTCAAATTGCAGGGTAATCACCGATGCGCCCACCGAGCTATTTGAAGACATTTGCTTCAAACCCGCAATCTTGCCCATCTCCCTTTCCAACGGTGAACTGATGGTTCGTTGCACCGTGTCAGGATTTGCACCCGGCTGAAAGGTGTAAATCTGAATAATCGGATAATCGACTTGTGGCAATGCCGACACGGGTAATAAACGCCACACCAACAAGCCGCTAAAAAATAGTGCCAACATTAATAATGTGGTGGCGACAGGTCGTAAAATGAAGAATCTGGAAATATTCATACACTTATCCAGCGACAGTTTTTGCTGGTAGTGGCTTAGAAACATCATCTTGAACGATTTGTACTTCTTGCCCTTCGGAAAGTCGATCAATGCCCTCTAACACAACACGTTCATTGCCTTGTAAGCCTTCAATGATCTCAGTTTGTCCTTGTGAAACCGCACCTAGCTTTAACATACGCACTTCGGCTTTATCTTCTTTATTCACAATATAAACATAAGTGCCTTTTGCCCCATGTTGGATGGCATCACTTGGCAGATGCACTGCATTTTGCAAGGTCTTAGCATTTAAACGAACATTGACAAATTGATTGGGAAATAAAGCATCATCATTATTGGCAAAAACGGCTTTTACTTTGAGTGTGCCAGTATTCAAATCAATTTGGTTATCTAGTGCTTGAACTGAACCTGTGGCCAGCTGTTTCTGTTCTGCACGATCCCATGCACTGACTTGAATGCTTTGCTTATTTTTTGTGGCTTGGCGAACCGTATCTAAATAATTTTCCGCAATCGCAAACTGAATATACACAGGATGGATTTGGGTAATACTCAATAAACCTGTTGCTTCATTGGCTTGGATTAAATTACCTGCATCTTTTAAGCGAAAACCAACACGCCCCTCAATCGGCGCATATATCTTGGTATAAGACAATTGTAACTTTGCCGCTTCGACCAGTGCTTGATTGGCTTGCATCTGTCCCTTGAGCTGATTGACCAAGGCCTGTTGTTGATCAACCTGTTGCTTGGCAATCGAATCTTGCTTATACAACAGCTGATAACGATTCAATTCAGTTTGTGCATTTTGCAACTGCGCTAAATTTTGTTGCTGTGTCCCCTGTGCTTGTGCCAATGCTACCTGAAATGGGGTCGGGTCAATTTGTGCTAACAATTGCCCTTTCTTGATGTATTGCCCTTCTTGGAAATATAATTTTTGCAATACACCTGACACCTGACTTTGAACATTCACGGTATTGGCTGGAACCACTGTACCAATGGCCTTAATTTGTAATTGCAAATCGCCACGTTGTACCCCGACCACACGCACAGGCACAGGTTTACTCCATTGGCTAAACGATTCCTGTTTATTGGCTTGGGATTTTTTCCAATAATTCCAACTCCATGCCACGAGCAATAAAAGCACCGTCAATGCAATCAACCATTTGATTTTATTTGATCGAGAATGCTGTTGTAGTTTTAAATCAATCTGTTGTTCACTCATGGCATGCTCTACTTAATCAAACAAAATTCATTAAAAATATGGGAGACGAAGAAAACAAAAAATGTTCCCCTACATTGGTTTAGTCGAACGAAAATCAAAATCAGCTCAATTTTTTCTGTAAAAGTATGTATACAATTTTATTGATATTAATAACAATTATCATTACTATTTGAAAATATTTTTTCCATCCGCCTTTAATTGTGCATCTCCCTGCCCATTTGTGGACTCCTTGCTATGAACCTGAATGTAGAAAAACAGTTATGGTTTAGCCACGTTTATCAATCGCAACAAAGCACACTGTTGTCCTGGTTTAAGCACAAACTACAGCATCACCATCAATCGGAAGACTTGAGTCAGGAAGTGTTCTATCGTGCCTTAAAAAGTGACTATTGCTTTGAAAAGATTAAAGAACCTCAGGCATGGTTAATGGGCATCGCCAAGCATGTGATTATTGATTATTGGCGGCATCAGCATGTAGAACACCTGTATTTAGATGCCCTTGCACAGCTACCAGAAGAATACTATCCCTCAGCTGAATACGAAGTCTGTATTTGTGAAACGCTTTATCAAGTGCATTTGATGCTGGAAAAGCTACCTCAACGTACCGCACAGGTGTTTTTATTATCGCAATTGGATGGACTGACCTATCGTGCAATTAGTGAAAAACTGGATATTTCAGAGGCAACGGTCAAAAGAGATATGAAACAGGCTTTCTTGGCCTGCATAAGTCTTTATAATCAGACCGATTAATTGCTGAATTTGCTTTGCTGCTATGTCTCAAGCTCCTAAAATCCCTGATCATGTTTTGGACCAAGCCGCAGACTGGCTAGTGCTATTACATTCAGGTGAAATGACTGCGTTACAGCAACAACAATTTGAACATTGGCAAGCAGAAAAGCAAGAACATGCCCTAGCCATTCAGCAAATCAATAAATTTACCCATGGCTTAACAGGTTTATCCAACCACTTTCCCTCAGATTCTTTAGTCCAGTCCAAGCAAAAATTTAATCTGACTGCAAAACGAAATATGCTGTTGAACCTTTCAGGATTGTTGGTTATCGGCTGCGGAATGTATTTGTTACCTTGGGCTAAATGGCAGTCTGATGACCATACTGAGGTTGGTGAAATTAAAACTGTTGCACTGCAAGATGGTTCAATCTTGATCTTGGCCAGTGACAGTTATATTAACGTGAATTTCTCCGAACAGACTCGACAGATTCAACTGATCGAAGGTGAAATTTATATCCAAACCGCCAAAGATCCGCAACATCGCCCCTTTATGGTGAAGACCAAAGATGGTGCAATTGAGGCCTTGGGTACTCAGTTTACGGTACGACAAGAGCATCATGATCAAACTCGGGTCAAAGTGTATCAACATGCGGTCGCTTTACAGCCGCAGGATTCTGGACAACGGCAAATTTTACAGCAAGGTCAACGTGCGTATTTCAACAGTCAACAGGTCTCTAAACCTTTACCATTGAATAATGAGCAACCCTACTGGACTCAGCAATTACTGGTGGTAGAACAATGGCCACTCGAAAAAGTCATTAGTGAACTGTATCGTTATAAAAAAGGCACTTATTTCATCGAGCCAGCGTTAAAAGACCTTCGTATTTCAGGCGTTTTTTCATTAAAGAATCCTCAACAAAGCCTAGAAACACTGGCCTATACCCATCAACTTGAGTTGAGTTATTACAGTCCTTATTTATTAAAAATAAAAAAAAGATAAAAAGATGATCCTTTTTTTGATCTTGTCCGACTTATAGAGAAATACACTCCCAATCGAGAAGACCACATGAAGGATTATCAGGCGAAAACTACCTTGGCGTTGGCTGTACGCGCAATCTTATGGGGCATACCACTCAGTATTGCCAGCATTGCAACAACCTCTGCTTATGCTGCCACTGTTTATCAGATTTCGATTAGCTCAACCACACTCGATCAAGCACTTAAACAGCTCGCGATTCAAACAGGCACCACCATCAGCTATGACTCGACCACACTCTCTAAAATAAAAAGTGCTTCACTAAAAGGAAATTATTCAGTAGAAACTGCTTTAGAGACTTTGCTTAAACCGCATGCATTTGAAGCCATCAAAGTTGCCAATGCGGGATACAGTATTCAAGCCAAAGCAACTGTAGCAGCGGTTGAACCTAAAGTCGTTAAATTAGAAGCGATTCATACTAAGGCAAATGCGGCGAATATAAATCAAAGTAGCGAAACTGGCCTAGCTCAATTAGCGACGATTCACTTGAGTGCGGATAAAGGTCAAAACCTCACCACAGAAGGCTCTGGGTCATATACAGCTAAGGCAACAACAGCCTCAACGGGTTTGGCTCTGACCCTCAAAGAGACACCGCAACTGGTCAGTGTAATTACCAATCAGCAAATGAAAGATCAAAACCTGACCCAACTGACCGATGTAGTTAGTCAGGCAGCAGGTCTTTCGATTAAACAAGGTGGTAACATCGGTAGTGATAACTCGCCAATTTATGCGCGCGGTCAACAAGTAGATAACTATCTTCTAGATGGCGTCAAACTCATGAGTTCCTATCAGGCTATTTTCCAGAGTCAAGATATGGCGCTCTTTGATCGTGTTGAAGTGGTTCGTGGTGCCAATGGCTTGATGACCGGCTCAGGTACAGCCAGTGCCAGTATTAACATGGTTCGTAAAAAGCCTTTACAAGATTTTAAAGCTTCTATCAGTGCAGATTTAGGTTCTTGGGATTATTACCGTACCGATATTGATGTATCCAGCCCTTTAAATGCTTCAGGCAGTGTTCGTGGTCGTACCCTATTTGCCTACCAAAATTCAGACTCTTATATTGACCGTTATAATGAAGAACGCAAAGTTGCCTATGCTGTAGTTGAAACAGATCTCAGTGCAAAAACCAAAGGTAGTCTCGGTGTGAGCTACCAACAAATGAATCTTTCTGGTGTGGCACGTGGTGGTTTACCAAGTTTTTATACCGATGGTTCTCTAATTGATTGGTCACGCTCGGATTCAGCGGCAGCAAGCTGGACAGGTTCTGACCGTGCCACAACTGCTTTCTTTGCAGATATTGAACATCAATTGAATGACCGTTGGAAGTTAAAAGGCGTGGTGTCACGTACCATTACTGATTCAGATGAAATTGTTGGCTACACTTTTTCAAATACAGGAATTGATAGAGCTACAGGTAGTGGTGCCATGCTGTACGCCACTCGCTGGGATTATCGCCCAACCCAAGATCTATTTAATTTAACCTTGAATGGTTCATTTGATTTATTTAGTCAAACTCATGAAGTTGTTTTGGGAACAACCTATACACAAAGTAAAAACAAACGCCCAACCTACTCTGGATGGAACAATGGCATGTCATGGGAAGGTAAGCTCGATAATATCTTTGCATGGGATGGTCGTACGCCAAGTCGTCCACCCACTCAAATCGATGGTTGGTACAGTGGTGATGATCGTAGCAAATCCATTTTTGGTGCAGTACGTTTAAAAGCAAGTGATGATCTGGCAGTTATTTTGGGGACACGTGTTGAAGACTGGGAACGTGTCACTGGTGAACATAACAATGAAAATAATTCTACAGAACACACCAAACAGGAAGAAAAAGGAAAGGTCATTCCTTATATCGGTCTAACCTATGATTTCACAGAACATTGGACAGGTTATGCCAGCTATACCAATATTTTCTCACCTCAAGATAAGAAAACCATAACGGGCAGCTATATCGAACCCATCATCGGTAACAGTACCGAATTGGGCATTAAAGGTGAATTCTTCGACAATCAATTAAATATTGGTGCAGCCATTTATCAGGTTAAGGAAGATAATAAAGCTGTCGCCATCACGGGCGCAAAAGCACCTGATGGTTCTCAAGCTTATAGAGCTGAATCGGGAACTGAAAGCCGTGGTTTTGAACTTGAAGCAACAGGCAAAATCACCGATGCCTGGCAGATTTCAACAAGTTTTACGCGTAATCTGTCTCAAGACAATAAGGGCAAAAACCTAGACACCAGTATTCCAAATAATACAGTCAAACTGTTTAGCACCTATACCCTGCCTTATCTGGATGAAGCAATTACAGTAGGTGGTGGTGTTCGTTGGCAAAGTGAAATTTATGAAAATAATTCAGTCTCTAAAACGGGGCGATTTACGCAAGACAGCTATGCTTTAATCGATTTGATGGCACGTTATAAAGTGAATGATCAACTTATGGTGAATTTCAATTTGAATAACCTTTTCAATGAGAAATATCATTTGGCGACCACCAATAGTTATTATGGTGCGCCAACCAATTTCCGTGTGGGTTTAAAATATGACTGGTAAGCTAAGCTAGTCTTATGTTTCATTCACCAATAAAAAGAGGAAACTTTCGTTTCCTCTTTTTATGTCACTTCAATACAAACAAATCTTAAATCAAGGCCACAATAAACAGCAGCCCAAATACAACAGTCACAATCACATTGGCTTGCAACAGTTTTTTAGGTTGATAGGTTAATAATAATCCCACTGCCAAAGCAGCAAAGGTGATACAACCCAACCATTCAGACAAACCAACTGAAGCACCTTTAAAATAAATCATGACCAATGCAGAAATAAGTAGCATTACCCAACCTGCGATTTCAAACTGTCGACTATTTTGCGCTGAAATCTGAGCACTAAAAATATCGCGCTGATGCTTACTCATCCCACAGGCAAGTGCTGATAAAGCCACCACAGCAACACACCACAACATCAATGCTGCCATTATACTTGCTCCTGTCCAGCTTGAACCTTAGGCTGTTTTTTCTGCTTCACAGCTAAGCCTTGGTAACGCTTTAACTTGTAATAAGAATAAATAAAAATCAGACCTAAAATAATACACACCAGATCAAAACTGGCGATCATCCATTGTCCATGATAGATACTCATCCACAGCGCCTGCCCACCTGTTAAGAAGTTTAGGATTGGCATAAACAGGAACAGTACAGCGGCTAAAGCCAGTTGCTCCAACCATGCGGGACGATGCGCCCGAATAGCCGCATGAATTAAACACACAAGCCATGCGATAAAGAACACATTAATCTCTAGTGGAGAACGTTCGGCCAATTGAGCGGGGATAAACCGATTGGCAATGAAATAGGCTGCACAGGCAATTGGTAGACCTGTGATTGCGGTAATATTCAGCACTTCAACCAGACGATGACCAAAAGGCTTATAACCCAATTTCTGTACATCTGGAATCCGTTTCACCACCCATAAGATCAGACCAGAAGCCACCATCATGGTGCCTAATATGCCCGATAAAAATAACAACCAACGCAACACTGAATCCACACCACGTGCCATATGCAACCATGTCACCAAGGTATAAATGGCTTTTGATGCCGAGTTAACAGGTTTGGCTTCATCAAGCAGTTGTCCTGTCACCGCATTAAACTTCATGGAAGGAATGCTTTCTCGATCAAGCAATGTGGCAGTACGGGTTGCATTAAATTCAACATCAGCTTCAACGGTATTCGGCTTATTCACTCGAATTGAAGCAATCGGGTTATCTTTCCAACCTTGTTGAACGTAATGACTCAATGTCAGCAAATTCACCATCGGTGCTGCTGCAAGTACAGGCAGTGCCTGTTCGGCCTCACTACGACGGCCACCCCCTCGATTGCCATGCCCTTCCTCTGCTGCTTCTTTTTGTTTTTGCTCTGCCAATAAACGTGCTTGCTCAGGTGTTTTGGCAACAGGTTCATTCAGCATTTGATAGAAATTTTGCCCACTTCCATAATGGCTGTTCATCGCCCAAGGCATAAACATGAACATTAACAACAGCAAACCACTAAAGGTGATCATGATATGAAAAGGTAAGGCAAACACAGCCGTTGCATTATGAGCATCGAGCCATGAACGCTGACCTTTGGCTGGGCGGAAAGTAAAGAAATCTTTGAAAATCTTTTTATGAGTGATAATACCGCTGATAATTGCGACAAACATGAATAAGGTTGCGATACCAACAATCCAACGCCCCCAAATACGTGGCATGCCATAAAGTTCAAAATGGAAGCGATACAAGAAACCACCACCCCGAGTTTCACGCGCTTTAATCTCTTGGCCCGTTTGAGCATCTAAATAGATTTCACCACCACGACGGCGACCTTCACCTGGCTTACGGATATTCAGCATAATGGCAGGTTGACGTTTATTGGCAAAACGAATATTCCAGCTTTCGGCAGGCTGCCCGTTTTGCTGCAAATACTGTAATGCATAACCCAATTGTTGCTGTTGAGAAGTATTATTCACAGACTGATGCAATTCAGGTTTCATCCACACCGTAATTTCATTTTGGAAAAAACTGAGCGTGCCCGTCAGAAAAACGGCGTAAAGCAGCCATCCCAAGAGCAGGCTTGTCCATGTATGTAACCATGACATGGATTGGCGAGGGCCTTCATTTTTACCATCAACACGCATGACTTTACCCTTTTAAAAACCAATAGATCAACGTCATCAATACACTGGGAACAATAATGCCTAACCAGACTTTCAAGGTCGAGTTGACCAGAAATACCCAAATGAACACGGCACAATGGATCACAAATGCCAGCATGGTCGCCCCAAACACGGCATTGGCTTTGGAAGGTTCAGCTGTAAACAGAGCCCCCATTAACATTGCAGCAATCGCAGCAAAGTAATAACCACCAAAAATAGCCAAGACAAAACGTGAAAAAATCATCAATCGATATTTAATCAATGATGATTGTTCCACCTTCTTTTTCGTGACCCTTTTGGCGGTGGCCAAGGGCACAGACGCTTCAATATTCATAAAAGACACCTAGTCAGGCGACGATGATGCAAAATAATCGCCACCTGCATTTCAGGAAGATTAGAAAGAAAACTTAAGGTTTAGATAATATTGGCGACCACGGACATCACTGTATTTACTGAGGTATGATTGCGTTCCAGACATGTCGACCGTGTAATCATTAAATAAATTTTGAATACCGAAACTCAGTTCGCTTGAGCTGTGTTTTAGCAACTTACTGCTCGGCAATTTCACTTTGGCAAAAATGTCATGGTAGATTTGATCTTCGATTTTTAATTTTTGATCGGCACGACCCGTTTGATTCAAAATCGCAGTCGCATTAACCATGTCATAAGAACCATAATATTGGCTTGCCCAACCAAAGCCCCAATTGTCATTGGCTTGTAGATAAATAGAGGCATTGGCACGATGTTTTAGCGGTGCATCGGATACCGCACCACCCACCACACTGACAAAATTCTTCTCTGGGTCAATCAAATTATGTTGTTGGCGATATTCATTAACATGCGTATAGCCCAAATTAAAGGTGGTTTCTCCAATCACGCTATCGAAGCGATAATTTAAATTGGTATCAATCCCACTGGTTTTAAGGTTTAAAGCGTTGAATGGCGTGATATCAATTGAAACCACATCGCCAGCTTGATTGCGTTGAATGCGGCTACCATATTTGCTTTGATTGTCTAAAATATATTGCGCACTGATCGAACTGATATTATTGGTTTTTTTGATGTTGTAATAATCAATCGATAGGCGTAAATCAGGAATCGCCTCTGGGGTTAACACAATCCCAGCATTAATACTTTTTGAACTTTCTGGCGTCAGATCTGGATTGCCCCCAGAAATGCTTTCATAGGTGCTAATAATTTTTCCCGTTGCTGGATCAGTTAATGTCGCACCCGTCACTTGGGTCGAAGTCGCTTGAGAAATTTGAGAAACTGATGGTGTAACAAAGCCTTCACTATAAGACGCACGGAACATCAATTGGTCATTCGGTGCGAAGCGGAAACCTACTGTTGGCGTGATCGCATCAAATTTTGATTTACCCGAATCGCTATAATTTAAGAACTTGGAACGGTAGCCCGTAGCAGGATCAATTTTACTGTCATATTGCGGTATCTTGGCTTGGACATTGAAATCCTCATAACGTGCAGCCAATTGCACATCCAGTAATTTGGCGAAAGGCAAATTCAGCTCAGGGGAAATCAGGGGAATGTTAAATTCCGTGTAAACACTGGATGCATTGCTCTTACGTTCAGTCGGCTTCACCCAAGGATTGTCGACATGTTGATGATCCGCAAAGCCTTCACTTTCATAACGGCGATGCTCAATCCCCGTTGCCAATCGAATATCGCCTGCATACCATTTTGCAATTGGACCTGTGGCTCGAATTGAGAAATCATTTAAGGTCTGCTGTGTATTATTTTTTGGATAGTTCCAGTATTTTGAAATTAGGTCGGTTGGTGTAGTGGTGAAATCTTGCAAAAAATCAATTGCATTATTAGTGGTATCTTTGTTCCATGCACTGGCTTTCGGATTTTTGCTGCCTTGACGTGTATAACGTTGACGAATATCCGATTTACTCCATGCATAATCTGCCGAGAGTATCCATTCTGGTGTCAGGTCAAAGGTAAAGCCCGTCGCAACTTTCTTCTGGGTGGTTTCAAAGGTGTCCTTGGCAAAGCCACCTAGGCTATCCAAACGCATTGGATAATTCACCAGAATATCCTTGCCAAAAGGATTATGCGGACTATCTTTGCTCACTGTTACCACGTTATAACCGTGCGGTGATGTATTAAATGACCAACCCTCTTCTTTTTCATAGCCCGCCTCAAGAAATACATTCAGACGATCAGTAAAATCACGATTTAAAGAAAGACCAAAGGCTTCGGTCTTGGTATCGTAAAGTAATCCCTCTTTACCTGACCAGCCACTCACCCCATCTGACAAACCCAATGCATAGCCTTGACCCAGTTTGCTCAGATCGCCATTCCAACCTTTTGGAAGATGTGCCATAGATGAGCCCCATCCTGGCACTAATTCAGAACCATCTTTACTACGAATATTAGTTAAATTGCCTGCAGGCGGGTTGACCTTGTCCCCAATAAGACTATTTGGATTATTTTTTAAAATATTTTGGCGTGATTTACTTTTCCAGTCACGTTCGCTCGCTAACAAACTATCTTGATCTTTTTTGGAAGCCGTCAACATCACATGGGTACGGCCATCTTCCAGAGAAAAACCTGAAACCAAATTAAAAGATTTGGCGGGTTGTTGATTATCCACGGTATCGCTATAGCGCAGATTCACTTCGGTGCCAACATAGTCTTTACGCAAAATTACATTGATGACACCACCAATCGCCCCACTGCCATAAATCGCAGCAGCTGATGTCGGTAATACTTCAATCCGTTCAATTGCAGCCAAAGGAATATTATTTAAATTGGGTTGATCGGTGGATTCAGAAGTACCACGACTGCCTGTTCCTGCGCTACGGCGGCCATTAATCAACACTAGAGTTTGACTGGCACCAAGTCCACGTAAATTAATTTGACTTGATGTGCCTGAGAAATAACTGGAATTGTTGGTTGAGGTTGCCATTGGCAATACTTTAGACAACAACTCGGTGACTGTGGTAGTACCTGAGCGCTCAATCTCTTCCCGCTCGATCATAGTATAGGCTTGGACATCGTCTTCGCTTCGCGGAATATCCATATTGCCCGATTTATAGGCAACATCGGTCTTGCTTGCAGTTACCGCAATGGTCGGCAGCGTCGAGGCTTTATCTGCGCCATCCTGTGCAAATACGTGTGGAGATGACAACACCAATAAAACTGAAGTGCAGAGTGTTGTTCTAATAAATTGAGATGATTTGAGAGAGTTATTTTGTTCTAACACGTAAGAACCTTAATTCATTATTAAAAATTTCGTGAATAATACACAAAACAAACAAAAATGACAATAATAATGATAATTATTATCAATAATAACATTAGCGCCCCATATTCCTCCATATTTTAAAGTGATCAATAACAACAAAAGCTTATGAGATCAGGTAAGGTGATCAATCAGTCTTAATAACGAATAGAACGTCCAATTTTAGAAAAATGTGGAGCTAAGTGTTTGCAGGTTTTTGTGATTATGATTAAAAAAATAAGCCCATCTTATTCACGAATTTGAATGAGATGGGCTGTTCAATTCTTGTATTGAATCTACAATTAAAACTTATGTGTATACGTCGTCATAATTCGATTTTCGACAAAATCTGTGCCGGGGTTATTGCCTGCACCATATTTAATATCAGCTCGGATATGTCGCCATTCAAAGCCCAAGCCTTTTAGTTTACCTTCAGGTACGGTGTAATTGACGATCACATTTTTCTCGGTTTCTTTATTATCCTTAAACCCTTCACGATAGATTTCACTACCATTTAAATAGCGTAATGTCAGTTTTAGCCCAGGGATACCTTGTTCTTTAAAGTCATAACTATATAAAACATGCCAAGTGAACTCTTTGGCTTTGTAGAAAGCAATTGCAGACCAACTCTGTAAATAAGCTTGTGGTACATAACCATTCAACAAGGGAATATTGTCCTCACCCATATGCTTTTGCAGACCTGTCAAAATGGTATGTGGTCCATTTTGCACACTGGCTTGCAGACCGATTGACTGGACATCAATATCGCCAAAATAGGCATCCCCATCTTCTTTATAGTTAAAATAGCGGGCGTCCACTTTAAGCTTGCTCTTGTTGACCGTTTCCGTAAAAGCCGCACTCAAATATTGTTGTTGATAAATATCTTCGAGCTGCCCAAACCAATAAGAACCCGTCAACTGAGGGGTAAAATTATAATCGAGACCCAGAAAATTCAGCCCATCACTTCTTTTGTTTGGGTCTGTCGAGTTGCCTAAGGTAAATTTTCGATATTCATCATCATCTCGAGCATTCACATGGGTAAAACGCCCTGCCGAGACTTTTAAGTTTTTGATATCTTTACTTTCTAGCATTGCACCCGCATAAGTGGTGACCAATTGCCGAGAATCATCAATAAACAGTACCGGTGTTTTGGGGAAAAGCTCACCGACTTTCAGTTCAGTATTGAGATATTTAAATTTTAAAGTCGCGCCTAATTTTAAATAATCACGCTCCTGCCGACCTTCGTGCTGATCGTATTTAAATACGGTATCCAGACGTTCATCGTAGCGATCTGTTAAACGCAATGCATATTGAAACCCCAAATCCAAACCGACTTGGATTGGTGTATCGGTATAACCAGATTCAAAACGTCCTGTCATCGCCTGAGACCAACTACCCAAATCTTTATTGGTATTTTCAAAATCCCGTTCTAAATAAAAATTACGCAGGTAAATGCTTTTTTCACTGTCTTCAAAAAAATCTGCATAAGCCACATTGATATTTAGACAGCCAAAGAGTGTATACAGTGCTACGCGCTGTGCTTTATACAGCGTATCTGGTTTTAACATGGGAAATCCTTTCCTGAGTATTTGAAATTCTTATTCATTCACGCTGAGAGTTAAGACCGTCCTCACAACTGAGACCATACTTGCCGATACCTTTAAAACTGACATAAATTCAGAAAGATATATTTGAGCAAATATTGGACACACTCTATTATTTGAATTATTAATGTAATTTTCCATAGATAATGAAGTATATAGTTATACCTTTTAAGTCTAGTTTTAGATCATTTTCACCACAATTAAAAAAGCGATCATGATGACCGCTGATAAATAAACTTGGTGCCTAGAGCTGCTTAATCACCCTCTAGTTGGATCGGAATGCCTTCTTCTTCAAATACTTGCTTAATGCATTCTAAAATCTGCGGTAGATACGGACTCTGATCCATATTGCGCACTGCCAATGAAATCGGTGTATAAGCTTCTAAATCTAAGATTGGGATATACACCAGATTCTTCATACCAATGTCACTGGCACTTTCTGGAATCAGGCAAATCCCCTCACCTGATGACACCAAACCAAGCGCCATATGAATTTCACGTACCTCGACCATATCTTTAGGTACCAAACCCAAGTCGGTAAAAATCGATTGAATCAAGGTGGAAAAATTCGGTTTTTGGGTCGCGGGATAAGAAAAAATAGGTTCATCAATAATCTGGGACAGATAAATCCCCTGATCGATAAAGCGGGTTAAATGATGGTTTTTATGAATGGCTAATTTAAGTTTTTCTTTGCGCAATAAAATCCGTTTAATTGCAGGATCACTAATTCTTAAACGTCCAAAACCTAAGTCAATTTTACCCAGCTTTAATGCTTCAATCTGATCCTTGGTACCATGTTCAATCAACTCCACCTGAATATCAGGATGATTTTGACGGAATAAATAAATCACTTGCGGTAATAACGCATAAAGTAATGAGCTGACATAGCCAATACGCACAATCTTATTTACCGTGCTAATACGTTTTGCCATGGAAGCCGCTTGAGCAGTATGGGTCAAAATCTGCACCGCATGCTGATAAAAGAACTGTCCCGCTTCTGTGGTTTTCACAGGTCGAGAACCACGTTCAAATAACAGGATACCGAGTTCCTCTTCCAGCTTTTGGATCTGACGGCTTAATGGTGGTTGCGCAATGCATAACTTTTCTGCGGCTTTGGTAATGCTCTGTTCCTCGACCACCGTCACGAAATAACGAAGATGTCTTAATTCCATTTAATATACCTTTTAAGTATCTAAAAATACCAAATTCAGCCTAGTTATAGATATTACATTAATTTAGGGTATGTAAATAGCTTAGGACGAAAGAAATACCAAAGATGTATAAATCCATAGAAACCCTACTTGTCGAGATTCCAACCATCCGCCCACATAAGATGGCGGTTGCAACCATGCAAACCCAAACCTTAGTCCTCATTAAAGTGACAACAGCAGATGGTTTGATTGGTTGGGGTGAAGCAACGACTATTGGTGGCTTGGGTTATGGAGATGAAAGTCCTGAAAGTGTCAAAACCAATATTGAGCATTACTTTTCGCCATTGTTAAAAACTTTGGACAGTTTTAATGTGGCTCAGACATTACAGGCCATTCAACACAGTATCAATGGGAACCGCTTTGCTAAATGTGCTATTCAAACGGCGCTACTGGATATTCAGGCACAACGTTTAGGTCTACCACTCAGTGAAATGTTAGGTGGGCGCCTACGTGATAGCGTTCCTGTACTTTGGGTTTTAGCCTCAGGCAATACTGAAAAGGACATTGCTGAAGCAGAAAAAATGGTTGCGTTAAAACGTCACAATGTATTCAAGCTCAAGATCGGTTCGCGCCCAGTTGAACAGGATGTTGAACATGTACTGGCAATTAAACAAGCATTGGGTGCAGAAGTTTCGATCCGTGTCGATGTCAACCGTGCATGGTCTGAGTTGAATGCGATTAAAGGGATTCAAATGCTGCAGGATGGCGGTGTTGATCTGATTGAGCAACCGTGTGCGATTCATAATATTGATGCTATGCAACGTTTGACCCGTAAATTCGATATTGCCATTATGGCAGATGAATCTTTAACCGGTCCGCAAAGTGCTTATCAACTGGCAAAAAGCAATGCCGCCTCAGTGTTTGCAGTAAAAATTGCCCAATCAGGTGGTCTGATTGAAGCCTGTGAAGTCGGGAAAATTGCCAATCTGGCAGGGATCGATCTTTACGGTGGTACCATGTTGGAAGGTCCAGTTGGCACCATTGCTTCCGCACATGCCTTCTCTACTTTTAGCAATTTAGCCGCTGGTACGGAACTGTTTGGTCCACTGTTACTCACGGAAGAAATTTTAAAAACACCGCTTCAATATGGCAATTTTGAACTCAAAATTCCAACTGGCCCTGGTCTCGGTATTGAACTGGACGAAGACAAAATCGACAACTTACGTCGTCAATAATTTAAGGAGTTGCGATGCTTTTTCATGTACGAATGGATGTAAATATCCCGCTCGATATGCCAGTTGAACAAGCCAATCAAATTAAAGCTGTTGAAAAGGCCTATTCACAAGATTTACAGCGTCAAGGTAAATGGCGTCATATCTGGCGCATTACCGGACAATACTCAAATATCAGTATCTTTGATGTGGAAAGCAATGAAGAGCTGCACAATATTTTACAGGGGCTGCCATTGTATCCCTACATGAATATTGAAGTGATGGCGATGAATCGTCACCCATCAGCCATCCGCGAAGACGATAGCTAAAGCCCATCGTGGCATCAGGATCGCAACAGAATTTGAACAAGGAATGTGGCAAGCCAAGCAAGCAGCAAAACAGCAAGTCCGCGAGCCACCAAAAACTATCATACTTCAGGAGAATATGTATGAACCGTCAAGAAATCGATGCACTGGTTAAAAAAATGAATGTGGATACTGCGACAGGTAAAGTCAATCCACGTGTACAACAAATCGTGGTTCGTCTGCTCGGTGATCTTTTTCAGGCGATTGAAGATTTGGACATCTCACAAAGTGAGCTATGGAAAGGTCTAGAATACTTTACCGATGCAGGCCAAGCCAATGAACTTGGCTTATTGGCGGCAGGTTTAGGTCTTGAGCATTATCTAGATTTACGTGCTGATGAAGCAGATGCCAAAGCAGGCATTACAGGTGGAACTCCACGTACCATCGAAGGTCCATTGTATGTGGCTGGCGCGCCTGAATCTGTTGGTTTTGCCCGTATGGATGACGGTTCTGAATCAGACAAAGTCGATACCTTATTCATTGAAGGTACAGTCACTGATCCTGAAGGTAATATTATCGAAGGTGCTAAAGTCGAAGTTTGGCATGCCAACAGCCTCGGTAACTATTCATTCTTTGATAAGTCACAATCTGACTTTAACTTACGCCGTACCATTTTATCGGATGCTGATGGTCACTATGTGGCGCAGACCACTATGCCTGTGGGTTATGGCTGCCCACCTGAAGGGACTACTCAAGCAGTGCTGAACTTGCTCGGCCGTCACGGTAACCGCCCTTCTCATGTACATTATTTTGTTTCTGCGCCAGGCTATCGCAAATTAACCACGCAGTTCAATATCGAAGGCGATCAATATCTGTGGGATGACTTTGCATTTGCAACACGTGAAGGCTTGGTCGCTACTGCTGTTGATGTGACGGATGAAGCTGAACTTGCTCGTCGTGGGGTGAATAAGCCATTCAAATACATTACCTTTAATGTTGAATTGGTTGCAGAAAAAACAGGTGCACCAAGCACTGAAGTCGACCGTCGTCGTGTCGGTGCTTAACACCACAAATTTACTGTGAGCTAGACCTTAGCTCACAGTTTTTAAATTTCTATGCATACCCGTTTATACAGCAATTCGTATGTATAGAAATTTGAAAACATGAATAAAAGGTTGGCCTTATGATTGATAAAAGTACGCTCACATTGACTGAGGCACTGTCACAGATCAAGGATGGCGCAACCATCATGATTGGTGGTTTTGGCACCGCAGGACAACCCGCTGAACTGATTGATGGATTGATCGAACTTGGTATCAAAGACCTTGTCATCGTCAATAACAATGCTGGCAATGGTGATTATGGCTTGGCCAAACTGCTTAAAACAGGGGCAGTACGTAAAATCATCTGTTCTTTCCCACGTCAGTCCGATTCATGGGTATTCGATGAACTCTATCGTGCTGGCAAGATTGAATTGGAACTGGTGCCGCAAGGTAATCTGGCATGCCGTATTCAAGCTGCGGGCATGGGCCTCGGTGCAGTTTTTACCCCAACTGGCTTTGGAACACTCTTGGCGGAAGGTAAAGAAACCCGTCATATCGATGGCAAAGACTATGTACTTGAATATCCCATCAAAGCTGACTTTGCCTTAATCAAAGCACATCAAGGCGATCGCTGGGGCAATCTGGTCTATAACAAATCTGCACGTAACTTTGGCCCAATCATGGCGATGGCAGCGGATGTCACCATTGCACAAGTGTCTGAACTGGTCGAACTCGGTCAGCTTGATCCTGAACACATCATTACCCCTGGAATTTTTGTACAGCATGTGGTCGCTGTTGATACAGCCAATGGCACAGGAGTAGAACAATGAGCTATCAAAAATTAAGCCGTGACCAAATTGCTGAACGTGTCGCACAAGATATTCCTGATGGTGCTTATGTCAATCTCGGCATAGGCCTGCCAACCAAGATTTCCAATTATCTTCCTGCGGATAAAGATGTATTCCTACATTCGGAAAATGGCCTGTTGGCATTTGGTCCACCGCCTGCCAAAGGTGAAGAAGATCCTGAGTTAATTAATGCAGGTAAAGAATATGTGACCATGCTGACGGGTGGCAGTTTTTTCCATCATGGTGATTCTTTTGCCATGATGCGTGGTGGTCATTTGGATATTGCGGTACTTGGCGCCTTTCAAGTCGCAGCCACTGGTGATCTAGCCAACTGGCATACTGGTGCAGCAGATGCGATTCCTGCGGTAGGTGGTGCGATGGATTTGGCGGTAGGCGCCAAGAAAGTATTTATCACCACCGATCACAACACCAAGCAGGGTGAACCCAAGATTGTTGAAACCCTTTCATATCCAGCCACAGGCTTGAAATGTGTCGATCGTATTTATACCGACCTGTGTGTGATTGATGTGACTACAGACGGTTTAAAAGTGATTAAAAAAGTGGATGGTTTGAGCTTTGAGGAGTTACAGGCGTTGACGGGTGCTCAGTTGATTGATGCAACTCAAGGATAATGAATCTCTCCCTTACGGAACTTTAATCGTTCCTCACCCTTTAAAAAAGGGAGGAGTTCCCCTCTTTATAAAGAGGGGTTAGGGGAGATTTTTAAGGATAAAAAGTAACGAAGCGACATCCATGTCGCTACCGCGAAACCTTGAATGGTAAGGTTTAAATACAACTTCTGCTTACTAAGATTTAGATGTTTCCCGTAATTGACTATCGTGACAGGCGACATGGATGTCGCCCGTTGAACAGGGAGGCAAGGAAGCCTCCTCTGTTCAACAAAGGGTTTTGTCACTTTTGCCCTGTCAAAAGTGAGGCATTGCCTACGCAAAGGAAGAATGACTAAACCCATAATTTGTGGCAGTGCTCACAACAGATTTAGAAATGGAAATGTAAGAATATGAAAAACGCTTATATCATCGATGCCATCCGTACCCCATTTGGTCGCTATGCAGGCGGTCTTGCACCTGTCCGTGCTGATGACTTGGGAGCTATTCCAATTCAGGCACTTATACAACGCAATCCAAGTATCGACTGGCAACAAGTGGATGATGTGATCTATGGCTGTGCCAATCAAGCGGGTGAAGATAACCGTAATGTGGGACGCATGTCAGCCTTATTGGCAGGCTTACCTTATCAAGTTCCAGCAACCACCGTAAACCGTTTATGTGGTTCATCACTGGATGCGATTGCGATGGCTGCACGTGCCATTAAAGCCAATGAAGCTGATTTGATTATTGCGGGTGGGGTCGAAAGCATGAGTCGTGCGCCTTATGTGATGGGAAAATCCGACAGTGCATTTGGCCGTAGTCAAAAGATTGAAGATACCACCATGGGCTGGCGTTTTATCAATCCAAAACTCAAAGACATGTATGGTGTGAATAGCATGCCACAAACCGCAGAAAACGTGGCGGAACAATTCAATATTAATCGTGCCGATCAAGATCAGTTTGCGCTCAACAGCCAACAACGTACGGCGACTGCACAAGCCAAAGGTTTCTTCAGCAATGAAATCATACCTGTCCATATTCCACAGCGTAAGGGTGATGCAGTTGTAGTGGATAGCGATGAGCATCCAAGAGCATCAACCACATTAGAAGGCCTAAGCAAACTTAAAGGTGTGGTTAAAGCAGAAGGCACTGTGACAGCAGGTAATGCCTCTGGAATTAACGATGGTGCTGCTGCCTTGTTGATTGCTTCGGACGAAGCAGTGGAAAAATATCAGCTCCAGCCCCGCGCCAAAATTATTGCTGCGACTACCGTTGGGGTTGAACCGCGGATTATGGGTTTTGCACCTGCACCTGCAATCAAAAAATTACTGAAACAAGCCAATCTCTCTCTAGCGCAGATGGATGTGATTGAGTTGAATGAAGCCTTTGCCGCACAAGCTTTAGCCGTGACTCGTGATTTAGCTTTGGCGGATGACGATGCACGTGTCAATCCAAATGGTGGCGCGATTGCTTTGGGTCATCCTTTAGGTGCCTCGGGTGCGCGTCTAGTCACCACTGCCTTGAATCAGCTTGAACAAATCAAAGGTCAGTATGCCTTGTGTTCAATGTGTATCGGTGTTGGTCAAGGCATTGCGCTAATTATTCAACGTGTTGAACAAAATTAAGGAAGACTTCATGCCCATTTTTCAATCCGCTGATGCGCAAATTAATTATCAAACCTTTGGCGATCCCAGCTCCCCTGCATTGGTATTTTCTAACTCTTTAGGTACCAACTATGGCATGTGGCAAAAGCAGTTCAATTATTTTAAAGAACACTTTTATGTGATTTGTTATGACACACGCGGTCATGGTTCATCTTCAACACCAACAGGCCCATATACCCTGCAACAACTTGGTGAAGATGTGATTCACCTACTCGATCATTTAAAGATCGAAAAAGCCAATTTCTGTGGTATTTCCATGGGTGGAATAACAGGTCAATGGCTTGCCATCCATTATCCAGAACGTTTTCAGCGTGTCGTTGTGAGTAATACCGCTGCGAAGATTGGACAGGAACAAGCATGGCTGGATCGTGCCCAACTGGTTCGAAAGCAAGGTTTAGTTCCTATCGTTACCACAGCAGCTTCACGCTGGTTTACAGATCCCTTTATCCAAAGTCACCCTGCAATCGTCAATAATCTGTGTAACGACTTAAGTGCTGGCAGCGCAAATGGTTATGTCAATTGTTGTGAGGCTTTGGCTAAAGCGGATGTCCGTGAACAGTTGAAGGATATTACCATTCCAGTCTTAGTCATCGCTGGCACACAAGACCCTGTGACTACCGTTGCCGATGGACAATTTATGCAACAGCAGATTCCAGATGCCCAGTTAGTAGAAATCAATGCCTCACATATTTCAAATATTGAATGTCCCGAGGCATTTAATGTAGCGCTTGAAAATTTTTTATAGTGATTTAATGATTGATAAAAAGGGATAATTGTTATCCCTTTTTATTGCTCAACGAAATAGATCTTCTCCACTTTCACCTTCAAAAATGTATTGTTCTTTTTCAAGGATTAAGCCTATTAGAACCAATTCACTCATTTAAAAGGTATAAAGATATACCCAGTAAATAGTGGAAAATTACAGAGATAAATAACAATAATTTTAAATAAAGAATCAGCACAATATTTACTGATTCTTTATTCAGCAGGCTTTTAAAAAGTACGCTCTTTTCAAAAATAATGAAACAAGGATATTTCAATTGAAAAATCAAAGTTCGAACTACCCACCTTTCCCTACTCGACTGTTACTCAAGTCTGGTATGTTTAGTTGTTTATTTTTTGTGATCGGCTGTCACTCCTCAACACAGGCCGACTCTATCTCGGCACAAAAGCAAATCACAATTAAGCGTGATCACTATGGAACACCACATGTTTATGCCAAGGATACTTTTGGTCTTTTTTATGGCTATGGGTATGCAGTGGCAACAGATCGCTTATTTCAAATGGAGATGTCAAAACGTACAGGCCAAGGTACGGTCGCCGAAGTGCTGGGACCAGACTATTTACAGTATGACATTGCAACACATAGTCGTTTTGATCCAGAAAATATCAGACAACAAATTGCGCGACTCTCTCCTAAAGACCGTGCAATTTTTGAGGGTTATGCGGCAGGTTTCAATAAACGCATCAAAGAAGTTTTAGCCAATCCAGCACTCATGCCAAAAGAATTTGTTGATTATGGATTTAAACCCTCAAGCTGGGAAACAGAAGACATAGCAATGGTTTGGGTCGGCCTCATTCTCAATCGCTTCTTTTCAGCAAGTTTAGAAGTTTCAAACTTAGACTTGCTCACCCAACTACAAAAAGAAAAAGGCCAAACAGAAGGTCTGAAAGTCTATCAACAATTACGTTGGTTAGATGATCCAAAAGCGCCAACAATTATTCAGTCCGAACAAGCAGCACAACTTTCAGCACGACAACAAGCGATCTCAAAAAAGATGTTGCCCATCTCCAATCAGGCAGCAGAAAAATATTTGGCACAAGCACGTATTGCACTGGGTAAAAGCGTGGTCGATGGCGTACCCACTGCCAGTAATGCTTGGGTAGTAAAGGGAGATAAGACCATTGAGGGCCAGACTGTTTTATATAATGGCCCCCAACAAGGCTGGTATACCCCTGCCATCACCTATGCAATTGGCCTGCACGGCGCTGGCTATGACCTAACAGGTATTACCCCTGTCGGTTTACCTGCAATTTTATTTGGCACCAATGGCAAAATCGCATGGGGTTCTACGGTAGGCTCACTCGATACTAACGATGTTTACCAACTCACTCTAAACCCAAGTAATTCAAAAGAATATTTATACAAAGGTGCTTATATTCCATTTGAACACAAGCAAGTAAAAATAAAAGTGAAAAATCAGGCGGACCATATTTTAGATGTTTATAAGAGCAAACAAGGCTTTGTCAGCACATGGGATGAAAAAAATCACACCGCCTATGCTCAAAAACGTAGCTGGGAAGGTGTAGAAATTGAAACCTTGTTAGGCTGGGCCAATGCAGCCAAGGCCAGCAATTGGGAAGAGTTCCTTGCTCAAGCCAAACGTGTCGCAGCCTCTATTACTTGGTTCTATGCCGATACCAAGAATAATATCGGGGTCGCTGCTTTAGGACGTTTACCGATTCGCCCTGAAAACCAGCATATTCAACTTCCTGCACTTGGCGATGGTTCAATGGAATGGCAAGGTTTCTACGATTTCTCGCAGAATCCAAAACAATATAATCCTGAAAAAGGTTATATCAGCAGTTGGAACAATAAAGCGTATGCAGGGTTACGTTCTGACTCTTCGAATTTCTCATATGTTGATCGTGTCAATGAACTGATCGAACCTTTGGAAAGCAAACTAAAGTTAAGCCAGCAAGAGATTTGGGACATCAATAAAACAGGTGCTTGGTCGGATCTGAATGCACGCTATTTTATTCCCTCTATGATCAAAGCCGCACAAAGTGATAAAGCCTCGGCCCAAACTAAAAAAGTCGCACTGCTATTGGCAGAATGGGATCTAAAATTACGCCCAGATCGTGAAGGGAAATATTATCAGGGTGCAGCGCCAGCGATTATGCGTGCATGGCTGAATCAGATAATTATCTTGGTATTAAAACCGAACTTATCAGAAAGTATTTATCAGCGTTATACCGATACGCTTTATCCAGTCAATAATGATCCACGTAGTGCCCAGCCAGCCAGCGCCTCAAAATTAATCTGGAATGCTCTTCAAGGTAAACAGGCAAGTGTTCCACAAAATATTGATTTCTTAAAAGGACAAACAGCGGATGAGGTTGTATTAAAAGCTTTAGAAAACGCACTGGCTGAACTTTCAAAACAGTATCACTCTACTGACTCGAATGACTGGAAAATTCCAGTGGCGACCATGGGCTTTTCCAGCAAAAATTCAGTCGGTATTCCATGGGCTGATCCATCACATGAACAACAGCTTAGTACTTATGGAAATACAGGAAGTGCTACGTTTAGAGTGGTGTTAAATCCAAATCAAGTCAGCATGTGTTCGATTTTAGCCCCAGGACAAAGTGGCTTTATCAATCAAAATGGAAAAACTGATGCCCATTTTGCAGATCAGCTTCCTTTATTTGAAAGTTATAAATGTAAAGAGGATGCAGTGAGTCAAAAGGAAATCGACCAAGCAACTCAACAAAGCATTACTTTAACTTACTAACTTTTTAGCCCAATTTTAATTTTAAAGACTGAGGTTTGTTATGTCTCAAATAACAAACCTCTTTATTGACTTAATAGCGAATCATCACCGATTTTAATTCGGTGTAATCTTCAATAAATGCATCCGAAAATTCTCTGCCAACTCCTGAAGCTTTCACCCCGCCAAATGGAACGGATGGATCTAAGAATGTATGCATATTGACCCATAAGGTTCCTGCTTCAATCTTCGGAATTAACCGCAAAGCTTTAGATAAGTCATTGGTCCAAATACTTGCAGTTAAACCAAAACGCGACTGATTCATCAGTTGAATAAGTTCTTCATCAGTTTCGAATGGCATTACTCCGACCACTGGTCCAAAAGTTTCTTCTGAAAATAAAGGATCATCGGTATTTTTGAAGGAAATTAAAGTCGGCTGTACAAAATATCCCGTCTGATCTAAAGCCTCTCCCCCTACAATAATTTGATTGTTGGCTTTTGCCATATCTAAATAATATTTTACTTTATGAAAATGTGGCTGATTAGAGAGTGGACCAAACATACTTCCCTCATCCATAGCCGATCCAATTTTGAAACTAGAGAGTGCTTTAGAGAGTTTCTCGACCAGTTCATCATATTTTGTACGGTGTACAAAAAACCGCTCTGGTGATGCACAAACTTGCCCTTGATGCACAAAAGTTGCTTGCAATAAAGTCGGCAAAATCTCATCAATATTTGCATCTGCCAAAATAGCAATGGCATTTTTTCCGCCTAACTCCAGACTGACACGGGTTAAATCGCTGCTCATCGCGAGCTTACCAATGGCAATGCCTGTCGGCACTGAACCTGTAAATGAGACTTTCTTAACCAGCGGAGACTCAATTAAATATTGTCCTGTATCGCCCTTACCAGTCACCACATTAATCACACCCGCTGGAATCCCTGCTTCAATGGCAAGTTCAGCTAAACGTAATAAAGATAAGCTGGCAAACTCACTTGGTTTAAGCACAATGCTGCAACCAGTTGTTAACGCTGAACCAATTTTCCAGACACCAATCATCAGTGAAAAATTCCAAGGCACAATCCCTGCAACCACACCAATCGGTTGTCTTAAAGTAAAGGCCGTATATTTTTCACCTTGCATAGAAGGAATAGAAGGTTGCATGGTTTGACCATTAATTTTGGTTGCCCAACCCGCAAAATATCTTAAGAAAATAACAGATTGTGCGACTTCAAGATGGCGGGAAATATTAATGAGTTTTCCAGTAGACAACGACTCTAGCTGTGCAAGTTCTTCACCATGTTGCTCAATTAAATCTGCGAGCTTGTTCAGTTTAACGCCGCGTTCATAGGGCGTAGTTTCAGCCCAAGCATTTTGAAAAGCATGTTCCGCACTTTTCACCGCATTTTCGACATCGTGTTGACTACCAATACTAATTTGAGCAACCACTTGTTCAGTCGATGGATTTACAATATCCACTTTATCTAAAAGCTCAGCAGCAACTAGTTTTCCATCAATAAAATGCCCATGTTGACGTGCCATAAATTGCTGTACGCTTTGTAAAATCTGAACTTCACTCATTTTCTTTTCCTCTTTTCATTTCTAAAATTTTGTTATGACAGCAACTAAGCGACTTGATTCAAAATAAAGTCTGCACCGCGTTCACCAATCATGATGGCAATTGCGTTGGTATTTCCGCTTGGAACTTGTGGGCAAATCGAACAGTCAATGACGCGTAAATTTTGGAAGCCATGTACTTTAAGCGTCTGGTCTGTGACTGAATCTTTTGGTGTATTGCCCATTTTGCAACTGCCCGCAGGGTGATAAACCGTTTTAATGTTCTGGCGCATCCATGCATCAATCGCGGCAACATTCTCAGGATCAATATTTGCAGGCTCAATAATGTCTTGGACAATGGCTTTTAAGGCAGGTTGTTGTAATAAGCGCAGCCCAGCCTGTACCGCACGGATATTGGCCTCAATATCGTCTTGGTGACCTAAATAGTTCGGATCAATGATCGGCATTGCATTCGGATCTTTACTGCTTAAACGTAGAGTGCCTCGCGCTTTTGGCTGGATATGTCCGACTTTAATGGTCAGTCCATGTGCTTGAGCTGTGCCTTTTTCACCGGGGGTATTATCAAAATTATCCAGGACAGGCAGGAAATGGAACTGCACATCTGGTCGACCATTGTTATTGGTGTCAATAAAACCACCACCTTCTAGAATGTTGGTGGTTAACAATCCTGAACGTGTAAAACACCACTGTAAAAAGTGTCGTACCGCAGTTAAACCTTGGTCTTCACCGAGCAAACTATTATTGGTTGTTACTGTCGCATTAACCGACATATGCAAATGGTCGTGAAAATTCTCACCTACAGGTAAGTCACGTATACATTCTATTCCGAGTTCATCTAAATGCTGTTTTGGACCAATTCCCGAAAGTAATAAAACCTTAGGACTGCCAATTGCACCAGCACTCAGAATGACTTCTTTTTGAGCCTGTACAGTAATGGGGGATTTTCCGCCAACACTATAAGTCACCCCAGTCACCTGATCACCTTGAGTTTCAATTTTATGGACTAAAGCATACGTAATCACTGTAAGGTCTGGGTGGTTTTCGACTGACTTTAAATAAGTTTTTGAGGTACTCGCCCGAGAACCGTTTTGAGTAGTCGTTTGATAAAACCCTACACCCGCCTGATCCCAACCATTCATATCATTGACGTAATTCATCCCCATTTGCTGACCTGCTTTAATACAAGCAAGCGTCAAAGGATGCCGATAACGGTTTTCACTGACAGGTAAAATGCCATCTTGTCCGTGATATTCATCAGCAAGACTTTCATTTTTTTCTGCCTTTTTAAAAAAAGGCAGTACATGTTGATAAGACCACTGATTACATCCCCATTCCGAGGCCCATAAATCATAATCCTGACGTTGACCTCGACAATAGATCATCCCGTTGACCGAGCTTCCACCTCCCAACACTTTGCCTTGTGCAAGGATCATCTCTCGCTGATTACAATACTTTTGTGGGACGGTCATGTATTGCCATGATTTCTGCTGGAATACTTTAATCACGGTTGCAGGTATGGTATGAAACATACTGCTATCTCGACTTCCTGCCTCTAGAACGAGAACACGCCCAGCCTTGGCTTCTAATAGTCGTGCTGCAACAACACAGCCTGCCGAGCCAGCACCAATCACGATATAGTCATATTGTGTATTCATCTGATTTCACCCTCATTTTATTTCTATGAATGCACCGCCAATAAATACGGTCTGCTTCGCACTGATTTAATAGATGTATTGCAGAATCAACTGGGCATATAAATTGGTTTTGTCATCATAATTTTGAGTGCCACCACTGTGGATATCATGCTTTGGCTTATATAGTCCGATCAGCGGAATAACGGTGAGATTGTTATTGACTGACCAGACTGAAAACACATCCAGCTCATGCCCATCCACATTTGCAAATGACTTATTTACGGTTTGAAACTTATAAGCCAATGCACCCAGCATAAAATTTTCTTTTAAATTAATACTGTAAGAAACTTGGTGAATATCGGCATTTTTATTGAAGGGCCCTGCATAGTTTCCAGCGACTTCTCCCTGAAACCATGTTCCAAATCCAACCGTATTGCCGTAAAACATGGGGTCGTACTGATCGGAAAAATGGCTGAAACGATAACCTAGGGACGGCGTATATTTTGTAGATAAGAAGTTATAGTTCAGTCCCAGATAGCCCGCATTTTCCGTGCTGTCCTGTTTATCCTGAACGACCCATTCAGACTTCAGTTGCAGTTCAGCTAAGGCTTGATAGTTCAAGCGTAAGGCATAATTCTTAAGATCCTGACGTCCTGAAATGTGTTCGGCATCATCAAGGTCCAAGACATTTAAATAAGTAAAGCCGATGCCTTTATCTTTAAGTTGATAGATCAGATCCGTCACAAACAGTTCTGATGAAAATTGTGCTTTGTTATTCGACTTTAAATACGCCAGTTTTAGCGTTGTATCCTGTTGCGGTTTGTATTGAAGCAGGCTACTAAAATCAAAGCTGCGTCGTGCTGCCAGATAATAGGCCCCACCTCGATCGAGTGCCCCATCCGCAGGTGCTTTACCCAGATTTAAGGCATCACCCGCAACAAAAAAACCATCACCGATCATGATATTTTGCCGACCGATACTGAAATTGTAGGTCGTCAATTCATCTTTATGGGTACCATCTTTAAAACCAATCACCCATTCATTCACATCGGTTTTATGTTCTTGACCATTGCTATTTTGACCAGCATCACCATCGCCCCATGTCGCTGAGCTGATTCCGCTTAAACTGGCATAGAGCTGATGGTTTTGAAATGTTTGTTGCCCTTTGGCACCATATTTAAGGTGGCCTTCTTGCCAATTGATCCGTTGGTCATCGATGTTTTCACCGTTATAGCTTTTAGCACTGCTAAAAGCACCAAAAGTGGCTTCAAAAATCGGTTTAATTTCAAGCTCACCTGCATATGCAGTGGAAAAACATGAGACAAACAGCGTCCCTCTCACGACTTGAGAAACTAAAGTTTTCATACAAAATTCCTTTTTTGTCAGCTATCTACTTAACGCTCAGTTTTGGGTAATCTTGGATTACCCATATAACTTGATCTGCGTTGTTAGTGATGCTCGTGTTGGGCATGTTCCTGTTCATCACCCAAGTTCAACGTTGGGGTGTTGTCAAAGAAATTCCAAGGTTTGATCAAGGTATAAACCCATTCCGTCGGCATGATTGGCCATTCTTCAGCGCGTGCCACATGGGTGGTTCCTGTGGTCATCCAGACCACAAGGTCTTTATTTTCAATATTTTCATTGTTCTGAATAAACTGACCTAAACCTGTGTCATGAGTTGAACGATTCGAATATTTCCCTTCTGGATAGCGTTCATCTGGATTGTATTGTGTCACCCAAATTTGTTTATCCATAAAGTTAAGGCGTTTAAATAGCCATTCATCCGGGGCAAAATTAGCACCCTTCGCCACTGGGTGAGTTCCGCCCGCAAACGGAATCAATTGGTAAGAAACGGGATTGCCTAATTTATTTTCCTTGTTGAAATTGGTGAGTAAACGAATAGTCGATGGATCAAATTTTTCAGCCGCGTTTTGCTCATTGCTAATCACTTTACTGTCAATTTGCATCGAACTTGTACGAACACCACCTCGGTCATTGGCCTTCACCACAGGGTCCATATGCATAAAGCTATTATTTTCTCCATCTACATCCATATCTAAGCGGAAGTTATAGATATGTTGATGCGTGGTTCCGACAATATTATGGTCAATCAAGGTGCCATATTTGGTGTCTTCTTTGGCGGTACTGTCATGCATAGTTCGTGCTTTAACGCCTTTCACCGCTTCAATCCCTGTCGCACCTGCATTAATCCCAATCACACCATTTTGAGCAAAGACCCAGTCAAACATATAATCGTAGTTACCCACCGTACTAATCCAGCGCACCACAAGTTCACGGCGTGCTTCGCTAGCATCCTGATCACCAAAAATTTCTTGGTGTTTATACTCAGGTCCTGCATAACGCTCAAAAATGGCGATGGCATTCGGAATAATCTGCGGCTGGCCCTTATAGTCGGCAATGACGGCATCCAGTAACACCGCATTTTCTGGTGCATCGGTACCCAGTTGAATATTTGAGGTTAGGGTTCCCATGCCATACTCGCCTGAATCCAGATAAGATTTAAAGTACCAGCCCATATCTGGGTCGCCATAAGGAACCACCATGCCGCCCAGATTACCTTCATACATGACCTTGCGTTTTACACCTTTATCTTTATAGGTCACGGTTGAAAGTTGCAGGCCAACACGAGAGTCTAGTGCGACATGGAAACACCAATTCCCCCAATGTACGGTTTGTCCTGTAATGGTAAAGTTCTTGCCTTCAGGTTCACTGATATTCAGCGGTTTGATTTTCGGTGGCTGGGTATTCTTGGTGGCGTAAGGACGGTCTGTCATCGGTACAGGAATCATTGCTCCTTCTTCAATTTTAATAATTTTTTCTTTGTCTAAATCCACTACTGCGACAAGGTTTTCAATCGGATGCGCCCAATAGTTACCGTCTCCCGTATCCAGATAAGACACCACTTTTAAGACGTTAAGCTGTTTATCCAAGCCATCTTTCCCACCAAAATAGCCCACCGTTAATGGATTGGTAATCACTTTCTTCACATCGGTGATACCACGTTTACGCAAAGCGTCCTGATATTCTTTGCTGGCCTCAATCACACGCTGTACGGTCTCAAAGTTGTCCAGTAACACCATGCCATGCGTGTCTTTTAATACATTCCATTTGCTAACCTGTTGCGTCGTCAGGTTCACTTCGCCTTCAATTGCCTGATTGCCTTTCAATAAAATGAAAGATGCCACCCGATCATCTTGATATTCTTTATGATTGATAAAGAAATCCCAGACTTTGGCCTTTTCTGGCTCTTTCAGCTTCAGCTCGGCAAAACGCATATTTTTATAGGCATACTTTGAGCGATTAATGACGTCAAAGGTCTTTTTAATTTCATCTGTATTTAAGCTATTGAGCGGATGAAAGGTATTTTCAATTTTAAAGGTTTGATCTAAACCCGACTGAAACACCTCATTGAAAAAATCTTTCCCAATAACAGGTTTACCGTCTTTGATTAATACTGGAACACTCAGCTTTAAGGGTTTTCCATTCACCAAGACCTGATCTGAATTGGGTTTGGCTCTGACCACAATAGAACCTTTGGAGATGGTATAGCTATTCGTGAAGTCATCTTTGACCACTTTGGCACCCTGTTCAGTCATGTTTTGGTACAGTGGCACCAATTCGGCAGCCTCACCATGCGCATAAGCCGTGCTATGAACACCACACAAACTCGCA
Source organism: Acinetobacter sp. NIPH1876 (assembly GCF_022808535.1). Lineage (NCBI taxonomy): Bacteria > Pseudomonadati > Pseudomonadota > Gammaproteobacteria > Moraxellales > Moraxellaceae > Acinetobacter > Acinetobacter sp. NIPH1876. The sequence continues at coordinate 208,206 of NZ_JALGBR010000005.1, read as the reverse complement.
GCGATGGATAGGTTAAACGCCAGTATTTTTTGTATCTCTTTGAATAATCTTTGTTTACGCATCACGTTGATCCTTTTTCATCTATCCCTGAGCGATCTGTATCAGATCGTTAAAATGCTCTTTGCTCTGTGTGTAGCGGCTAAAATCAACTTCATATTCCAAGTCGATTGAAGCGCTTTAATCTTCCCTTATTGGTTTAATTTCAACACAGTTACATGGGTCTAGCTTGTCCAAGAATGACGCGGAACTTGTCTAAAAATGACATCTAAAATGTTTAAGCCAACATCGTTTCTCTAAATTCTTTCGGAGAGATGCCATAGGTTTTTTTGAAGATCTTTGAAAAATGAGCACCATCCCAAAAGCCCCATTTCAGCGCGATTTGAGTGATCGAACTCTGCTTGTTTCTTTTATCCAGCAGATCTGTTTTGACCTTCTCGAGTCGTTTGATCTGTATGTATTTATTAATCGATAAATTTTCTTGCACAAATAATCGATACAAATGCCGTAACGATACCCCGATATGTGCGGCAATCAACTTGGGAGAGAGATCAGGTTTTGTCAGATTTTCAATAATATAGCGCTCTGCTTTTTCCAAAAGATGATTCTGATTATTATTGATATTTTTATAATTAATGGTTGGTTTGATGAGAGCAATCAACGCATCTTCAAAGGCATTGCCATCTTCCGATGCATACCAAAGCTTGATATTTTCAGGCGACATATTTTTCAAAATATTCTTAAGCAAAAAACCACTCATATTTTGGGTGATCAACTTACCAAAATATTCAGAACTAATATTCTCTTTCAGCAACTTTTCCCGTGACAGATGCACTGAAATTTGACTGACTAAACCTTGTGGAAACATCGAAATGGTTTCGACGGGATCAACCAAGACAATATCACCCTCATTTAAGGTCAAAGTTTCATTTTTATATTGCAGCAACATCTTGCCCGAATTCTGCAAAATCAAAAAACAGAAACGATTATTGACCCGATCGATTTCATCCGCCTTTCGGACGATTTTATTGGCATTATTTTTAATAAAGGCAATCTCGGTATCACCCAGTAAAAAACATTGCACTTCACCAATAAATAAATTCCGTGTGCCATCAAAATCTGTTTCAAAATTGCCGCACACATTCTTGATATGATGTGTCCACATTAACAGTGCATCACTCACATATTGATTCATCCCTTCGCTCCCCTGTGCTGCACAATTGCTAAAGTTTGTTCTTTAGCGCTGGTGCTCTGTTTTGGCTTGTATGCAATCATGTTTGATCAATAAACAAGTTGCGTGCCAAAAATTCCTCATCCTTGGAATTCTTTTTTGATTAGAATCAGCTCGGTCCAAAGCTGATAAATGGAACTCAATTTATCAGCTTCACTCCGCTTATGCTACACCAGCAAAGTCTCTCAGCATGGTGATAAAGGTCTCCTTTTGCTCATCAGAATATTTTTCAAACACCTCATTTTGATGGCTATCGGCGATATCAAATAGATAATGCGCAGTTTTCTTACCTTTTTCGGTGAGTTTGAAAAAGCCATCACTCTCAATCAGCAAACCATCTTTTTTCAGAATGGTCGCTGCCTGCTCCACTTCACGCATCGGCATAGCAATATCACGAGGCAAATCTGCTTTATTCGACGCAGTACCACTGCCCAGTACCAATAATAAACGTGCTTCACTGGTGCGGAATCCTGTCACTAGCTGCTTGGGAATATAATCAGTTTGATAGAATTTAAAAGCCCGACTCATCAAATAACAGACATTGCTATATAAATGCCCTTGATGCATTTCACCGATATCTTCAGCTTCCACTGAGTCTTTTAACTGTAATAACGGATGTGGAATCACACCCGAATAAGCACCTTGGTGATAGACCAATGGACTACGCCCTTCATCACGGAAACGCACCACTTTACCAATAATAATCCAGTGATCTCCACCTTCAATAATCTCATGGCGTTCACATTCAAATACCGCAGAACAATGGTCTAAAATGGGCGCTTGACCCGAACCCGTCTGATAACTGGTGCCTTCATACTTATCGATATTGCGACGTGAAAATTTATTCGATAATTCAATCTGCGAGCCCGATAAAATATTCACTGCAAAATGAGTGGCTTGCTCAAACACAGGAAAACTGGATGAGTTCTTATCAATACTCCATAAAATCAGCGGTGGATCTAGCGACACTGAATTAAAACTATTGGCAGTCACGCCTACCTTTTCACCCTGTTCATTTTGCGCAGTCACAATGGTGACACCTGTGGCAAAATTGCCCAAAGCACGTCTGAACTGCATTGGATCTATTGTGATTTCATCCATTGATTTTAGTGAATTCATTATTCTCTCCTGAATCTTTTATCCTGTTTCTGGCCGATATTGGATAGCGATTTATCCTGATTAAATCGCTTAAATATCCAGTACCAATCGTGCTGACTTAGAACGTGAGCAGCACACCAGAATCTGTTCATTACTGGCCTTTTCTTCATCGGTAAAATACACGTCACGATGATCAGGTTCTCCTTCGATCACATCACACATACAGGTTCCGCAAACGCCTTGTTCACATGACATTTCTATCTCGATGCCTTCACGCGCCAAGGCATGCAAAATGGTTTCTTCTGCATTGACCATAATAATCTTGCCGCTTTGCTGTGCCACAACTTCAAATGCATCGCCGCCTGTTTCAACCTCAACCTGAAAGTATTCCTTATGAATCTGCTGTTCAGGGAAATTCTGTGTCAGGGCTAAATTGATCACCCAATCCATAAATCCATTCGGACCACAGGTATAGATATGGCTATCTTGATCAATGTCTTGAATGGCGGATTGAAAAAACTCACGGTGGCTCGCTCCTTCCGATTTAAAATGAAAGGTCGTGAAAGGCGCCAAGACGCCATGTTTAATTTCATCGACAAAAGCACAGCGTTCTGGGCTTGCGCCGCAGTAATGCAGTTCAAAAGAAGTACCTTCCTGTGCCAACTGATAAGCCATCGTAATCAGTGGGGTAATCCCGATCCCCCCACCCACCAGTACCGCATGTTTAGATTTCACTAAAGGAAACAGGTTCTTCGGTTCACTGACCTGAATCTGCATGCCATCTTTTAAATCATCAAAAGCCGATACTGAACCACCACGTGATTCGGGATCACGTAGAATGCCGAGTCGAAACTTACCGACATCATTCGGGTTCTGGCACAATGAGTACTGACGCACCATGCCATTCGGAAGGTGCACATCAATATGCGCACCTGCTTCAATTTTGGGTAATACGGTCGAATTTGCAGATTCAAACTCCATGACTGCAACATTCCCACCTTCGACATGACGGTTTTTTACCACCACGTTATACAGTATCGTCATGATTTCTCTCCCTGATATGCATCTCGCCTAAGGCTTAACGCATAAATAATCCACCGTTAATATCCCATGTTGCCCCAGTTACAAAGGCAGCACTTGGACTGGCCAATAGCGCACAGGTTTCGGCAATAAATTCCATGCTGCCCAAAGCTTTAACGGGGATATTTTGAATAAACTGCGCCATTTTCTCGTCTGAGACCACGCTATGCACAATCGGTGACTCCATCGGTCCTGGGGCAATTGCATTCACGGTCACTCCTTTGGCGGCAAACTCTTTGGCAAAGATTTTGGTCAAGGTAATGATTGCGCCTTTAGTAGAGGCATAATGTGCACCCGTCGCAGTCCCACCATTTTGTCCAGCCAAAGACGCCATATTGACGATACGGCCATAGCCTTGATCGGCCATAAATTTGCCAATGATCTGGCATGACTGGAACGTGCCACGCTGATTCACTTGCGTGATCATGTCAAAATCCGCCGCGCTAATCTCTAAAACTGGGGTTGCCTTGGTCATGGTGGCATTGTTAATCAGCACATCCAGCTTCGAAAATTTCTGCTGAATCCATTGCACTGCGGCATGGAAATCGGCTTCAACTGAAATATCCAGTTTTAAGGCAAACATATTTTCTGCATACGGGCTACGAGCTTTAGCCTGCTCAGCCTTTTCTAAAGTACTGGCAGATACAATTACTTGATGTCCCTGTGTTGCAAAATACTCAGCAATGACATTCCCTAGACCCGAAGCGGCACCTGTGACTAAAACAACCTGTTTCATTTTTTCGCTCCTAGAGAATATAGCTGATACCCGCCAAGGTATCGGTTGAGTTAACTAAGTTGATAATTTTACGATTGATCTTAAAGCCTTGTTCCACATCACGAACCAAATGGAAGGTCACATCAGCGGTGTAATGTTTGAGGCTTTCTTTACGGAATTCACGCAGGTTTTGTGCACAACGCAAAATGATTTCGCCCTCTTGATCTTTGACGATGCGGATACGCGAAACACTACGCACGGTATTGGCTTTAGGTGCAGTTGAAATCGCTTCACCATTTTCCAGACGCTGTACTCGTAACTTACGCATATGATGGTCGTCATAGGCATAGTTCAAATTATTTTCATAATCGGTCAGTTTTGGATCGATCGGGATGATATACACACCTTTTTCATTCCAAAGGTCCAACCAAGTATCATGCTCAGAATGGTCCAGCATATCGGCTTCTGCCCAGATAAAAGCGGTCACTTCATTCAGTAAATTTAAATCGATTTTCATGGCGCTCTCCTTAAGCCGTCATCATCTTTTTCCACTGCTGATAAGCAGCGCGCATCCCTGTTTCAGCACTGACATCACTCTTTAAGCCATCTTCAGTTTTAACTTCGCCTGACAAGCCACGATTCAGCATGATCCACAGGTCATTCCCCGCATTGGCACCATGCTGTACACGCTCCCATGCTTCCGAATCATCTGGCGTACCAAAGCCAAATGGACCTTGGAAATGTTCGTGCAGACGTAAACGATACTGGTTGGCAATTTGTGGACCGCCATCCATGGTAATGACGGAATGATGAATCTCTGTTTCATTGACAGAAATCGGTTGCATCACGCGGAAGAACGCCATTGAGCAGGCAATGTTCGGGAACAGGTTCAGGTTAAATCCAGAACCACCCACTGCACGCACAATACGGCGCACTTCCAGTTCTTCATGTCCTTCATCACGCAAGGCTTGAGCCAAGTCTTCAAAACGTTCCTGAATTGGACGCTCCATTAATTCTTCATCCAGATCAACCAGTTCAGGAATCATCACCATGACACTGTGACCATTACCGAGGTCTTCGACATAACCCGGCTGATTTTCAAAGTTAAACAGTTCTTCGGTTTTTTCATCGACTGAACTTAAAAATGACTTGTGCACCAATGGAAAGTGGTAAGCATCGGTCGTATTTTCCAATTGGATTTTCCAGTTACCTGGAAAACGGAAACGATGTTCACCCAAGACCTTGATTGGATAACCAGCCCCTTGTTTCATAAACAAGTCGATCCATTTTTTCGCAGCACCCAAGAAATCTTCTAAAGGTTCAATATCCTGTTTAAATGTCGCGAAAATCATGCCGTTGTATTCTTCAACGCGCAGGCTAATCAATGGAAACTCAGATTTATCTAAACATTCGCCATAGCTTTCAGGTGAAGGTACACCACGTAAAGAACCGTCTAGCGCATAGCTCCATCCATGGTATGGACAAACAAAACTGTTGGTTTTACCTTTTTTATGTTCACACACTGTTGCAGCACGATGACGACAACGATTCAGCAGTACATGGACTTTTTTCTTACGATCCCGCACCACTACCACAGGTTGCTTACCAATATTGATGGTCTTATAGCTACCACCATCTGGAATTTCGCTGGCATGTGCTACCCACACCCAAGTGCTGTAATAAATCTTTTCCATCTCATCTTCAAAGATTTTTTCGTCCTTATACAATGAGGTATGGGCACGATCACTTTGAACTAACTCGTTGTAATCCATTTCAATATTCTGCATTGGAATAATACTGTTCATATCCACTATCCTTTTCGGTCTATCCATTGGTTATTGCTGAGACGGCACTGGCAATGCGGCTGTGCTGTCCCAGTGAGATACAGGACGACTGAAAATATTTTCAGTCTGAAAATGTTTGATCTTCCAACGTCCATCGTGTTGCTGTTTAAACTGCACCGTGAGTTTGGCGGCATTTAAATGGCTACGACCATCATGGAAGGTTGAGGTTTGCAACATCAACCAGTTGGCATTGGCTTGATCCGCTTCGATATACATTTGCTCTGAACTGACAAAATGCGCATTCATAACAAAATGCGACTGCTTTTGGGTATAGCTTTTGAACATGTCATAAATGGCTTGCCATGACGCATAGCGACCAAAAGACTCGGCATATTTTTCGCCTATGCCTTCCCAAATGCTGTCCTGATCAAATAAATCCATCAATTCATTCAGGTCGGTATCGGCATTCAAGGCATCACAAATTTCCATATAACGGTTAATGCAGTTACGGATCGCATTTTGGGCTTCAAGCTGTTGCAGGCGTTGTAACAGTTCCGTTATATCCATTGGCGCATTCATGTCACTCATCCTTGTTGCCACACGGGTTGATAAAATTAAGCTTATAAATAGCCAGGTGCTGGCTTCATGCCGAAGCTGACCAAACCTGCATTCTGTAAAGTGGCATCTCCCATAAAGGCATGCTGCGTCACCACATTGGTGTCATTCACAAAGCGGCTAAATGGATTGTGGGTATAAATCGCGGTCATCCCTGCCAGCATCTGTATTTTGCGGGTGACACGGGCACACACACGTGCCACATGGGTACAAGACAAACGCATGTCACTGATTTGTTCTGCAGTTGGCGTACGCCCTGCAAGCACTTCATTCCAGACAATCTGCATGGTGTCGTAGAACCACACACGTGCAGCCTTAAACTCTGCTTCGACTTGGGCAAATTCATATTGGGTTACAGGTCGGCTGGCAATTTCCGCACCACCAGTAATTGAAGACTTGCCCGGTGCCAGTTTTTGAAATTCTTCGATCGCTGCGGCAGCAACACCAATCCCCACCACGGTTAAGACCTGAGTGGCTAAAGATAAAGATGGATATTTAAAAAATGGCTCAGGTAACTTGGACGGTTCACCACGAACAAAAGTCCATTCCTTCGCAACCAGCACATCTTTTACCACCAAATCATGGCTGCCTGTACCTTTTAGACCGACCGTGTCCCACGTCATATCGATTTGAGCTTTATTGGCTGGCATCACTGCCATGCGCGGTAGACCTTGGGCTTCGTTGTCTTTTTGTGGCGAAATCCCGACCCCGACAATATCCGCGCCCATACAGCCACTGGAAAATTTCCAACGTCCACTCACCACCACGCCTGCATCGGTAATCTCGGCGGGTTGTGGAGGGAAAATACCACCTGCAAACACAATATCAGGGCTATCTTTATACAACTGCTCAAGCGTTGCTTCTGGCAAACTGCCCAAATAGGCAGGACTCATACCAAAACTTGCGACCCAACCAACTGAGCCATCAGCTTTGGAGAGTTGTTCGATCAATTCACAAAACTGTTTTGGAGACCATTCATTTCCGCCAAAACGTTTTGGAACCAAAGCACGGTAAACACCAATCTGTTTTAGTTTGTCGATGATGTCCTGACTGACATAGGCCTGATTATCGAACTCCCCTGTGCAGGCACGTTCACGAATTTCTTGACACAAGCGCTCTAATTCCGTTGTAGTTGTGTCCATGACAAATTCCTTTATCGATAAGTTATTCATTCCCTCATTCCTTTTCGGTTATTGCGCTGCACTCACGATATATTTCGCAACAGCACATAAATATTCATCGGCATTGTGTTTCGCCACGATTTGTAAGCCCACAGGTAATCCTTCACTGGTTTGCAGTGGGATTGAAATCGCAGGGTGTCCAGAAAGATTAAAAGGTCGAACCAATCCCTTGAGGTTTAAAAAAGCTACGGTATTTTCAGCATCAGCAACTTTAGGTGGAAGCTGTGGTAAGGTCGGTAAGATCAAGGCATCGTATTGAGTCAGTAAGGCATCAAGCTCGGCGGTAAAATCAGCTTTCACCTGCTCCGCCTGTTTGACTTGGGCCAATGTGGTGTCGGCTGCTTTGAGTAAACGAGCATTGACGTCAGCACCCAGCAAGCCTGTTTGAGTCAACTCACCGTAGGCTTGCCAATTTTCATAATTGATGATCTGCATCCCTGCATTAAAAGCAGCTTCAAAGCCTTTCAAAGTCACATCTGATACTGTCAGATTGGCTTGGGTCAGATATTGCTGGATCGTCTCAATGACGACTGAATCAGCAACGACATTGAGCCATGCCAGTTTCGGTACCTGAGTCAATTCAGTATGTTGATGGAAAGTGGGATCAATGATTTGCATTGCGGTTTCAATCATCTTGACTGAATTTGCAAAAGGGCCAACGCAATCCAATGAACTTGTTGCTGGATGTACACCTGCACGGCTGACACGGCCAAAGGTCGGTTTTAAACCGTAAACCCCACAACATGCTGCGGGCATACGAATCGAACCGCCTGTATCGGTGCCTAAGGTGAAATCTGCCAGACCAGCTGCAACCGCAGCCGCAGAACCGCTAGATGATCCACCCGGAATCAATTCAGGATATTTTGGATTAAGTGCCGTACCAAAGTGATGGTTAATCCCTGTGATCCCAAACGCCAGTTCATGCAGATTGGTCTTTGCTGTAATTTGGCAATCCGCTGCGAGAATACGGTTTACCACTTCTGCGTTTGTACTTGCAGGTTGGCTGCGCATTAAGGCTTTGCTGCCTGCCATGGTCTGTATACCTTGAATATCAATGGAATCTTTCACCATGACTTTCAAAGCACCTGCTCCTTTTTGTACCTCTTGTACAATAATATTCATTCACTTTTCCATGTATTTTTATACTTATCACAAATATCGGAAAAAGTAATGTAATTGTCAAGTATTTTTCATGATTAAGAACAAAGAAAATGTTTCTAATTTTTGTATAATGCTGAATGTCCATTTTTATAAAAGTAATGACTTGGCTATGCTTACTCATTTAGAACAATTTCTACCCAACAATGAACCGAGCAGCTTACAGAGCTATCCTTTTTTCTGGATCTCTCAAGTGAATGGTAAATACACACAACTTATTGAAAAATCAATTAAAAAACTAGGTATCGACAATACACGTCGTAAAATTATTTTAAGCACCAATGCGCTTGAACAAGCCAGTATTACCGAGATTGCCAACCTCTCTACCCTCAAGCTAACCACGGCAACCAAAGCCGTTTATCGCTTAGTTGAAGATGATATTGTGCAGGTGTTTTCATCCGAATCGGATGAACGTATCTCCATGGTGAAACTGACCGAGAAAGGTAAAGAAATGGTTGAACAAATTAACCAGATCAGTCAAGTCACCCTATCTGGGATTCTGAATGCCTTTGATGATGCTGAACTGCATCAGTTGAATGGTCAATTAAAAAAGCTGTTTGATTTAATGCCCTCAAGCTAAAGCAACGACAAAAGCCCATGTCTATGCAGAGATGGGCAAAAGTGTGGACCAAGCTGATTACTGATTTAAAATATTAAACGGCGGTTTAAGCTGATTTGCGGTAATCCGATCTGAAAATGTCTGTAAAACCCGTTGTTTATAAGCAGCAATATCGATCTGCTGATAATTATAAAAACCCTGCTGCTCGCGTAAGCCATTGCGTTGCTGTCGCATATTCTCGGCAATAATTTCAGGCGTGCGATAACGTTCACCTAGCTCCTTTTGTAAATATTGTGAAGCGTAATACAAAATATCGCCACCACCCCAGTCAATAAATTCCAGCAAGCCCAACACCGAAAAACGTAAACCAAACCCAGTCCGAATCGCGATATCAATATCTTCTGCGGAAGCCACACCTTCTTCTACCATCCGTGCCGCTTCATTCATTGCCAAGGCCTGAATCCGTGGCACGATATAACCCGCTTTGGCATGACACACCACAGGAACTTTGCCAATTGCCTGTAAGAAGCTTTTCAAGGTATTTACTGCCTCATCTGAAGTTTGCTCAGAACGACTTAACTCAACCAGCGGAATCAGATAGGCTGGATTGAGCCAATGCGCATTCACCGCCCGTTCTGGATGAGAAATCATCTGCGCAATATCAGTGACCAGAAAGGTCGATGTTGTCGATGCAACAATACAAGTCGGTGTAATATATTGATCAAGCCAAGTAAAAATATCTTCTTTGGCTTGCCTGAGCTCAGGTACAGCTTCCATAACCAGATCACAGTGTGCTAAGACTGATATTGAAGCCGCACGACTTAAAATCTTAATCTGATCCAGAATAAAGATGCTTTGTTCAGATTGAATAAACTGGATACTTTCCAGCAATTGCAATTCTTGTTTGAAGTCGGTTTGGACCTGAGCCTGATATTGCTCAAACTCAGCCTCCTTGCGTTGTCGGGTATCGACTAAAGCCACGTTTAACCCAGCATAGGCAAAGGCAAGCGCAATGGCTTTACCCATACGACCAGCACCCAGTACCGTAACTTGTTGAATTGGATTCATCTTAGACTCCTTGCTGCAAAGTCACTTGCAACTCAGCCTTGCTTTTATCGGCAAGCCCTAGGTTCTCAAACGTCCGTCCGTCCTGATACAAATCCTTGCCTGTCACCGCAGAAGCAATATTCAGTAGCCCTTCTGCCACAGGTGTCGCGACACCTGCCCAACGCCCGACCGAAACCAGAAAGGATAATCCTAGACGCGTATCTTCCAACATATAACGATGGGTCTGTAAGTCGATATCCTCACGCCAGTCTCCACTATCGGTTAATTTGCCATGTGCTCCACGGCCATACATCCATTCATCACCCTCACCGTCTTTATTGTAGTGATCAGCCAATGGAAAATGCGGTGCAGCATAGCCCAATGCTTCCCTTACACGCATACGCTCTGCGTCAAGCTGATTGGTGACACGGCGAATCGATGGTTGTGTCCCTTCATTATGAATATCCCAGGCCTCAAAATGTTCGAGTGGTCCCGCATTCATCAAAATCAACGGTGGATGAATAATCGGTCCCGCATTCATTAATGCACCACTTAAACTGTCCTCAATCGGCTCGACACTTGGATACGCCTGTTTTAAAATTTGAAATGCATGCTCGGACAAGCTGCTTGGGAATACCCCCGTTGGTAAACGGGTCGCATAGCCACTTATCACGATCTGATTGACCCCATGCTTACGCACCAGATAAGGCAGTGTGCCTGTTTCGGCAAAAGCCACTTGAGCTGTGTTACCTGCTTCGCGCATGGCTTTGGCAAAGACAAAGCTACCGAAGGTTGCAGGCGGTAAATACACCACCTGACCCGCTTGAAAGAAAGGCGCGGCCTGCTGAGCCAAATCCAGATGCGTGGTTGCGGGTAAAGGAATAATAATCAACTGGGCATGCCGAATGGCTTTTTCTAAATAATTCGAGAGATTAATCTGGCTGTTTTCAAAGCCAACACTCACTATGCGCTCACCCTGATAATCTTTGATTTTAAGCTCACCTGTAGCAGCCAACTGTTGCAAGGCTTCATGGTCACGACGCCATAACACTACATCGTGGCCTTTTTCTGCCATCTCTACCGCTGCTGCATAACATCCGTGTCCGCCACCGAGTACTGTAATTTTCATGTGCGCTCCTGCTGATTGATTTGTCATTCAGCATAGAACGACCACAGCTTAATGGCTTATCCAAATGCGCAGTGAATATTCCATTTACGCACGCATTTGAAGAACTGGCACGGCATCTTTTTTTAAAGTATGCGAAGGCAAGCAGCCATAACGTTTTTTATATAGGCTGGAAAAATGCCCAAAACTTTGGATGCCATGATCCAGTAAAATATCGGTGACAGTTTCATGAGATGGTGCTTGTTGTAAAGCCAAATGCACCCGTTCCAAGCGCTGCTCACGGATATATTCCACTGGGCTTTGCTGTAAATACTGACTAAAACCTTTTTGCAAGGTTCGTATCGACACATCGCAATACTGGCTTAAATCAGCTAATGAAATGGTCAGTTGTACATGTTCCTGAATGTATTGCTGTGCTCTTTTCATATAGCTTGGCAGCAGTTGTTGCCGTTGAGCATTCAACCGTTCGGTATAATTATTCGGGATTTTAAGCAAAATCAGCTCGATCAAATACTGGCTAAAACTGGCTGAAATAAAGCTCCAGTTGCGAATATTATAATAGGCATGACACAGATAATTCAGTGTTTCAATAATCGCATCGATCCCTTCTAAACTACAGGACAAAGAGGAATTAAAGCGTAATGGTTCTTGGCTACGACATCCCAACATGTTGAATAATTGAGTTTCGATATCCTGTTGCGCCAATTTTAAAATAATATTACGGCAATGCTGATTGGTGATGATCTGCTGTCGGGTATGCGGATGGGTGACCGACATGATTCCTGCAGATTGCACGATCTGCTGCCGATCAAATTTGAGCTCACATTGTCCTTCCAGCGTGATTCTAAATAAATAAAAGTCAGCACTATCCTCAATGTTAATCATGACTGGCGCACTATATTTCAGATCGTACAGCGCGCCATTACCAAAGCTAAAGCCATTCAAACGCGTATTTAGAGGTTCTCGTACTTCGACATCAAAACGATGCGGGCATAGGTAATAGCTGATTTGATCTTTAATGGTTTGATAATCATCAGATTTAAATAATAAAAATTCATCCAGATAATGCAAATGATCCAGCTTAAAAGATGATTGCATCACTTCACTCCCTTGCTAAAGATTCCACGGACAAAGCACAAAGCCCATTACGAAGAATGGGCCTGCGACATCCTCAGTGCAACATCAAATCAAGATCCATGTTCCTGCTGCATACTGTCACTAAATGCCTGACAGCCTTTTTTCAATAAGATAAAGGCCAATACACAGGAAATCGTACCCACGATCGACAGGGACATCCCGACCATGAGTGGATTCTCAAAAACTTTATCGGTAATCAAAGCCACCAATGTCGTCCCAATCCCAACCGCAACCAGATTACTGATCAATAAAAACACCGCTGAGATTTGTGCGCGTAACTGATTCGGTGCCAACATTTGCATAGCAGTCGTTGAAATCGGCATCGGGAATGAAGCAAAAAACATTGCAGGCACTAAGAACACCACGGATAACCATAACTCATTCACTTGCGTAAACACCATCATCGGAATGATCAAACCCACAATCCCAATCACGCCAGTAATCATCGGTGCATCTTTACGACCTTTTTGAATAAACCAGTCGTTCAGCCAACCGGCACAAAATACACCTAAGATATTCGCCACCAATAACACGCTGCCCAACATATAGCCCGCTTCAGTCGGCGTGAGACCAAACTTGCGCATATAGAACGCAGGTGACCAGCTGATCAGGCAATACAAGGCCATTGCATAAAAAGTAAAACCTAAATAGTGACATTTGAAGGTACGACCATGCTTTTTAATAAACTTGAATGCATCCTTCATACTGGTTTTTTCTACTTGCCCCTGCGCATTTAGGCGCTGACCTTTACGTTGCGGCTCTCTCACCGTCAACAACACCAGTAAACCGATAAAGACACCAGGCAAACCAACTATAATAAATGCCGCTTGCCATGCCTTAAGCGCACCAAAAACAGGTACCATGATGGTATCCATATTTTTGAGCAAGCCAATCACATAGCCACCGACCAGAAAAGCAATCCCGCCACCGACAAAAGAGCCAATCGAATAAACGGCGACAGCGCGTCCAAGCTTATCCTTGCTAAACATATCGCTAAACATTGAATAGGCTGCTGGAGACAAAGCGGCCTCACCGACACCAACGCCCATACGACTCAAAAATAGTTGCAGAAAGTTTTTACTTAGCCCACAAAATGCCGTTGCAATACTCCAAAAGACCACCCCGATGGCAATAATTTTCGGACGGGAGAAACGATCTGCCAGATATGCCAAGGGTAGACCCATAAAGGCATAAAACAGAGAAAAGGCTAAACCGTGTAATAAACTGAATTGAGTATCTGAAAGCCCGAGATCAGCCTTAATTGGCTCGATCATCAGCGCCAGTATTTGCCGATCAATAAATGAGAAGATATAAGCCAACATGCACAGTAATACCACATACCATGCATAGAGATTTGATTGAGCTTGTTTCGGCTCAGTAGATTGCGTATCCATTTTGCTTCCTTGTCCATGCCATTTTTCTAATGCGTCTTCTTATTGGAGACAATATGACCAGAATCCGTTTCTGCTCTGTCCTCAATAAGGTAAATCATCCTTCTCTATATTTATTATTTTTACATGGAATTTTCCATAATATTTCAGGTATAAAGTTATACCTTTTTTGCGATCTTGGCGACTTAAACGTTTGGCTAAATGATTACTTATGGTTTAAATGTTTGATATAATATAATTTTTAAAATATTGCATCAAAGTTTCCTGAATCGTGAAAAATACTGATGCTTATTTTATTTTAAAATTATATTGAATTTTACATTTATTTTTGGTTTAAAATAAAGCGAGATACTCGATTTTCAATGGAAATGAATATGGCACTTATCAAAGAACAAGCAATCGAAAGCATTCATAGCATGCATGTCCTGATTGAGAAAATTTTTAATGGAAAACATGCTGAACAAGACCTTCCCCTACTGATTAATTATTTTGCTGATCATTTTGAAATGGTCGGTGCAGCAGGAAAACGTTTTTCACTTGAAGATGTCAAAGGCTTATTTAGCAACAATCAAGGGAAAATGCCTGATATCAAAATTGAAATCTATGACGAGCAAGTCTTAATGCAAAAACAAGATGCAATTGTTCTGACCTATACCGAAAAGCACACCAAAGACACAGGTATTTTAATTCGACGCTCATGCGCTTTAATTGAAGAAATTAACGGAAAAATGGTCTGGAGCTATTTGCAAGAAACATTTTTAGCCTAAATAAATCATGTAAAAATTCTTGTAAAAACAAGAGTTTTTACATACCAAACAGATCTAAAATCGACTATAACAATGCTCTCCCTTCAAGTTTAACCCTTAGCTTAAAATCAATGAATCAGGTGCGCAGCAAATGCTGCTCTGCCCTGATATCCTGACTTCGATATCTGGATAATTATTAAAGTACAAGTATTTACATGAACCATAAATACTTATGCCATTGTTCCGCTAAAATCAAAACTGAAAAAGTGATGTCGCTGATTTCTCTCATCAGAACATATCTTCTTCCAAAGTATGATATTGACTCACTCATGTTATTGAGCAAAATCGACTGTGCGACTCAATAAAGAAATACAGGATAAATCGTTTTATGGAAAAACCTATCGAATGCCCTAAATGTGGTTCGACTGAAATTGAAACACGTAATCATGACAAATTATTGAGAACTACGGGCGGTGTATTACTGACGGCCGCAGGTACGACTGCGGGTACAGTCGGTGGTGCTGCAGGTGGTGCATCCATAGGTGCAGCAATTGGTACGGTTGCTGGACCTCTTGGTGTGATTGTCGGTGGTACGGTAGGCACTTTTGTCGGTGCAATCAGTGCAGGTGTTACGGGGGGCGTCGTTGGTAATATTTTTGGAAAAAAAGCGGGTGTGATGGTCGATAAGAATATTTTTCAGGATTATCGTTGCTTAAAGTGCAAATATCGTTTTAAACAAAAGAAATAAGCCCCCATTTATTATTCCAAATCAATTGGGGAACAGATTTTAAATCAGTTCTCCAAATGCATCTAAATCAAATCCTTGTTCAATAAGGCTGATCGGCTGTTTTACAACCTCCATTTCATGTCTAAATATAATTGATCTATATTTTTCAAACAAAAAAAATCTCAAACCCTTGGGGAAGAGAATGAGATTACGATATAGACATTCCACAGAGAAGCTTATCGCGAATTCGTTATTTATATCACCAAATACAATAAAAATGCATAACTAATCACAAAAACAATACATAACTGTCTATCTAAGACTTTCAACACCCAGCTTCAAACTAAAGCTTTAAGCATATTTTTATTTTAAACATTTACTATTTTAAATGACTGCTTTTAGGCTCTTGCATGGGACTTTCGTACGTGGTTTGAGCGATAGGCGATACACGCCAAATCACATCCCCAACATCATCAGCCACTAAAAGTGCACCAGAAAAATCAATCGCAACGCCAACAGGTCTTCCATATGCCTCACCTTTGTCATTTAAGAAGCCAGTCAATACATCTTGTGGTTGCCCATACGGCTGACCACTTCTAAACGGCACAAAAATCACTTTATAACCACTATGCGGTTTACGATTCCATGAACCATGCTGACCAATGAATGCGCCACCTCGATACTGTGGCATTAATTCCGTTGCATAAAAGGCCAATCCTAAAGATGCAGTATGATTTCCCAAAGCATAATCAGGTTTAAGTGCACGGGCCACCATCTCAGGATTTTGTGGTTTTACTCGCGTATCGACGTGCTGACCGTAATAGCTATAGGGCCAACCATAAAATGCCCCGTCTTTGACTGAGGTCATATAGTCAGGCACTAAATCACTACCTAACTCATCACGCTCATTTACGACCGTCCAGAGCTGACCACCTTGTGGTTGCCAACCCATTCCATTCGGATTCCGCAGTCCTGTCGCAAAAGGTCTGGCTTTGCCAGTGGCAATATCAAACTCTAAAATCTGCGCTCGACCAACTTCCTTATCCAGTCCATTCTCAGCCACATTACTATTCGACCCAACAGAGAGATATAGTTTGGTACCCTCTGGATTTGCAATCACATTCTTCGTCCAATGATGATTGAGTTTTCCTGCGGGTAGTTCCAAAACTTTCGTTCCCTGCGCCGTAATTTTTGTCGCACCATCCTGATAAGGAAAACGCATCAAGGCATCCGTATTGGCGACATAAAGTGTATTCCCCACCAAAGTCATACCAAACGGCGAATTTAAGTTTTCGAGGAAAACCGTATTTTTATCAGCAATCCCATCGCCATTGGTATCACGCAGTAAACGAATACGATTGGCACTTGGAAAAGATGCCCCTGCACGTTGCATCACCTTTTTCGCAATTTTTCCACGAATCCCTTTGCTATCATCTGGCTTAGGTGGTGCATCGGTTTCAGCTACCAACACATCACCATTTGGTAATACATAGAGCCATCTTGGATGGTCTAGCCCTTGCGCGTATGCCTGAACTTTTAAACCTTCTGCTGGCGTCGGCATCATTCCCTTCGGCCAACCTTTAGCAGGAGCAATATTAACAGTAGGCACTAAACTCGATTGAGGTTTGGGCAATACGGGTTGAGGGTCATAACTTGCTGAAATCGGATATTTAGATGCGGCGCTACAGCCTGCAAGTACGAGAACAATACTGGTTCCGAACATGAACCATTTTAGTTGAGTCGACATCGCTTACCTTATGTTTTATTTTTTCATTATCAAAAGCATAATCCGATGCAGCATTGGAATACAACGTGTTTAATCGATGAGTATTCAGATTAAATCATCGTTTAAATTAACAATTCATCAAAACAAGAGGCCGAAACCTCTTGTTTTATCTATGTATTCTTGTTTTGAATATTAGTGATTATAACGCAACCGTGGGGTGCTATTATTTTCATCAATTACCCACGTCGAGGTTGAATTTGGATCTGAAACATCAGCAATATCCCAACCTGCAAAAGTCTGAATTTGTTGCAGTTCAGCCGTGGTTTTTCCATATCCTCCAGCACTTTGGCTTTGTCCGGAGGTCTCTTTATTCCAATAGCTATTTACATCAATCGTGATTCCATTGGTATTGCCAATCAGTCCGCCTGTATTCGTTACGCCACTGACAGAACCAGCAGAAAAGCTATTTTCAACTTTTGGTAAGTAATTCGTTGTTCTACCTCCAAGTAATCCACCAGTAGAGTTTTGCCCAATAACATTACCCAAAGCATAGGTATTGAGAAGATGCCCTCCTTGCGTATTCCCAACTAATCCACCCGTATATTGATAGCCCTTCACATCACCAGTGGCATAACTTGAGGACACAAGCCCTAAATGATTCAGACCAATTAAACCACCGACGCTGGTACTTCCGTTAATCGAACCAGTGGCATAACTACGAAAAATTACACCCTCTTCAGCATTTGCCCACTTTTCATTATAGCCGACGAGGCCACCAACATTCTCGGTTCCAGTTACATTGCCTGTCGCAAAGCTATTGTTTACCCCCTGTAAATTTTTCCCGACTAAACCACCCACATCTTTTTCCCCAGTGACATGCCCCTGAGCTGAACTATTCAAAATTTCTGTGGCATTAAATCCAACTAAACCACCTACACTGTTTGTTCCCTGAACATCGCCTTGAGCAGAGCTATTTTTGATAATACTTTCAGATAAATTAAAGCCGACCAAACCGCCTGTATACTCAGTTCCAGTGACTTTCCCTGTTGCATAGCTATTTTCAATTTCAGTCTTATTCTGCAAACTTGGGAAACTATTACTGATTGAACCAACGAGACCTCCAGTTTTAGATGTCCCAATCACCTCTCCAGTAGAGTAACTATTTTTAACTTTGACAACACCATTAACTGAAGCAATTAACCCTCCTGCTGATGACAGATAGCTATCATCAGTAGCTGTTACTTTACCTGCGGCAAAGCTGTCCTCAATGGAAGCAATCGCATTGATATCACGCGTCGGATTATTGTAAACAGCCTCAAGACCAATCGAACCTACTAAGCCACCGACCGCAGATTTTCCATTCAAGTTTCCTGTGGCATTACTTTGCAAAATTTTGGTATTTCCTTGAGAAAATAATAACGAACCCACTAGACCGCCTAAGCTGTCAATGTTTCCAGAAATATTGCCTGTTGCATAACTCTGAATAATGTCATTATTTATTTGCTGCCCAACCAGTCCACCAACTGTTGAGGAGTTGCTTTGTTCTGAATGAATATTTCCCGTCGCATAACTCTCTTTAATTAAACTATAGCTTTTACCGACCAATCCACCAGCATTGGTTCCAATAAGCGGATCAGGGAGACTTAACAGGGTAATTTCACCCGTCGCATAAGAGTTCAAAATAGAAGCTGTGCTTTGTTGATGATTTTCATCTCGGTAGCCACTTACACCGATGAGTCCACCTATTCCTGAGGTTCCTTGCACTGCATTGGAACTAAAAGCATGCTTTACGACACCAGATTTTTGGAACCCGATCAAGCTCCCCACATTACTAGTACCGCTTACCATTCCTTCAATCGTTCCAACATCCCTCAGCGTATTTGTCGTTGCACCAAATAAACCCACTGAATAAGCATCAAAAATTGCTGGTAGCTGTGTCGGAATTTCATACAGTAGTGGACTAGGCCTGTTTATATAGAGTCCATTAACCGTATGCCCAAGTCCATGAAACTCCCCTGTAAAAGGTTTATCAATCGTTGTTTGAGTTGCAGTTATTCCACCTGGATTATTTGGATCATTCAATATCGTAACGATGATGCCAAAACTACCAATGGGATCAAAGCCTTTCCCATCATTCCAATTCACCGTATCTGATGCATCAATATTACTTCCCAGGACATAATTCCCAGTCAGGTTATTGTTCATCCCCTGCAAGGTATTGATATTGGCATCACCTTCTTCGCCTAGGTCATTGATCACAATGTAAGAACTTCCATTGATCAACAACGTCGGGGATGAACCACTAATATTAATCTTGGCACCATTATTTAAGTTGTAATCCGAGCCTGCACCATAGTTCATGGCAAGCTTGGCTTTATCTCCACTTAAGTCCAAATCACTATTAAAGTTAATATCTTTAGTTGCGGTTAGTGTCAGTGCAGTATTGGCATTCCAACTGGTTGCGTCATTGATATTAATATTGCCTTGACCTTCTGCTGTACCCATCGCATTCAAAGTGACATTGCCTTTATTTAAAGCATCACCCAAAGTGGTACTGCTGACACTACCACCAAAGAAATCGACATCGATATTTTTAGCTTTCAGTTCCCAGCCACTGGTGGTCGGCGGTAAGCTGCTGGTACTATTTCGCTGTGTCGTGATATTCGTACCAGAATTGATGTTTACCTCTGCCGCAGAAGTTTTAATCTGCCCACCATTACCACCATTTGGGGCTGATGCATCTAAGGTACCGCTCACATTCACGGTACCACTGCTTAAATCACTGCCAAGCTCAATCACGCCACGAACATTATTCACCGTTTGTGCTTGGATCACCCCAACACTATTCACCACCGCATTACTTAATTCATCAATCCCTTTTGCAGTAAGGATCACTTTACCGCCATCGGCCTGAATCATTCCACCTGAGTTAATCAAGGCCTGTGCTTTACCTTGATTAATGGTGTAACCCAACAAACTACCATTATTTAAATTCAGGGTAATATCACCGCCTGCTGCCAATAATACATTACCCTGCAGTGCTTTGATCGTACCTGTCTGTTTTACTGTTGGCGCAATTAAGGCAACCGTACCGCCTGTAGGCACGGTAATTTTGCCGCGGTTCTCAACAGTTTTGTTATTGGTAGGATTGTTAAAATTAAATAGATTGTTATTAAAATCAGCATTACTCAGGTTTAAGGTTGATGCCACCAAACCCGCGGTATTGACCTGTGAGGTACTGCCAAATAACACCCCATTCGGGTTAATAATAAACACTTGTCCATTGGCATTTAACTGACCATTGAAGTTGGATGCACTTGTACCTGTAACGCGGTTTAAGGTAATCGAGCTGCTATTCGGTTGCACGAAATTCACAATTTCATTGCTATTGGTGGAAAAGCTGCTCCAGTCAATTGCAGCTTTTGCGGTGGACTGGTTAATCGTGGTGGTGGTACCTGCGCTTGAAATGCTCGCTGTTCCAGAGCTAACCACGCCACCTGTTGGTCCTGCAAAAACAATACTTGCACTCAGTACATTCATCGCGAAGAATGCTGCTAGTTTTGCTGTATGAGCAACTGAGCTTTTAGATTTGATTTTTGTTGTTGATTGCGTTGCAACAACGCCACCTTTGGCCTTCTCACTCACGGCTTGCCAGCAAAGATGCGTCGCATTCCAGACAATTCTATAAACTTTATTCACTTATACTTCCCCTTTGATTTTTAATATTATTTCAACTTTTTGTTGAGCATTTTTTTTACCATATATTTTATTTTTCTGATCATTTTTTATCATTTTTCGGATAAAGCGCATGCAGAAGATCGTCGCATTTTGATCTCCTTTTTACGCATTTTTATAGATTCAGTGATGACTAAGCTCGTAACTGCATCACTGATCTTTAAGTCTTTAAAGCACGCGCCTCAGCAATATTATGCTGCTCCACCAAAGTCCGAATGGTATATTCATGATTGGTTTTTTGGTCACAGGCAAACTCACATTTCTGATCCAACGGCAAAGCACTACCGCCTAATAATGGACATCCTGCAAACAGCTCAGCCACCCAGTCGACAAAGACTCTAACTTTGTGGGATAGATGCCGACTTTGCAAATACACCACCGAAATTGGCATCGGTGCAGGCGTCCATTGCGGTAACACTTCCTTTAAAGTTCCCGCTTCAAAATGGTTGGTCAGCATATAGCGTGGACCTTGGATCAGGCCAAAGCCTTGCAGCGCCAAATCGATATAGGCATCACCATCATTGACAGACACCTGCCCATTAACACTGACACTTTGGATTAAGTCATCAACCACAAAATCCCAGTCAAAATTACGTCCTGTACGACTGGAGAAAAAATGAATGGCTTGATGATTTTTTTGTAAATCTTCAAGTGTCTTCGGTTCACCATATTTTTCTAAATAGCATGCGGATGCTGCTGTTGCACACTGAAACGTCCCAATACGGCGAGCAATCAAGCTCGAGTCTTGTAGCTCTCCCACCCGAATCGCACAATCCACCGCCTCGCCCACCAAGTCCACAGGCCGATCATTCATGCCAATCACCAAATCAATATCGGGATAACGATGATGAAACTCTCTTAACCTTGGAATTAAAATCAAGCGACCAATCGACACAGGCACATCAATCCGTAAACGGCCTCGTGGCCCTCGTTCCTCATCATGGAAAGATGCTTCGATATCTTCAACATCCGCCAAAATTCTCAAGCTACGGTCATAATACACCGCACCATCGGGCGTTAAACTTAGTTTACGCGTGGTACGATTCAGTAAACGAACCTGTAAATGTTTTTCTAAACCCTGAATGGTCGTGGTCACCGAAGCACGCGGTAGCCCAAGACTGTCTGCAGCCAGACTAAAGCTGTTGGTTTCAACCACTTTATTAAAGACTCTCATTGCATGAAATAGATCCACAGGCCCACTCCCATTGTTGTATTTTTCCAGTTTCACACAACAATTATTATAAAAATACGAATAGTGTTATCAAATTTAGTATATTTATTCGTAATTGACAAACTTTTATGCTCCTTTCATTCCATAAACCTGTTTCTCCCATACAGACCACAACAAAAAGTCTGAAAACAGGGATTCAAATAACCAGGAGCATCCCATGTCACTTTCTCGCAAACAGCTAACGCTGTCTGCCGTCATTCTTGCTATTTTTGCAACGGGTGGCAGTTTTATTCTCTTCCAAGAAAATGCAGATGCGAAAGCCACTCCAACAGCAAGTGCAGCACCTGCTGCAACCGTTGATGTCGCCAGTGTGGTCAGTCAGACCATTACCGACTGGCAAGAATATTCAGGACGTCTCGAAGCGATTGATCAGGTTGATGTTCGCCCTCAAGTCTCAGGAAAACTGATTGCCGTGCATTTTAAAGATGGCAGTTTAGTTAACAAAGGCGACCTGCTGTTTACCATTGACCCTCGGCCTTTTGAAGCAGAACTGAATCGCGCCAAAGCACAACTGGCTTCGGCTGAAGCGCAAGTGACTTACTCTTCAGCTAACTTAGGCCGCAACCAGCGTTTAATCCAAAGTAATGCGATTGCCCATCAAGAACTCGATCAAGCGGAAAATGAAGCCCGCTCAGCCAATGCCAACTTGCAAGCCGCTAAAGCCGCAGTGGAAACCGCCCGTTTGAATCTGGAATATACCCGTATTACTGCCCCTGTCAGTGGGCGTATTTCCCGTGCAGAAGTCACGGTTGGTAACGTGGTCTCCGCAGGCAATGGCGCACAGGTGCTGACCAGTTTGGTTTCGGTGTCACGTCTATATGCTTCTTTCGATGTCGATGAACAGACTTATTTAAAATACATCAGCAATCAACGCAATTCGGCTCAAGTTCCTGTCTATTTAGGTCTTGCCAATGAATCTGGTTTTAGCCGTGAAGGTTATATCAGCTCGATCGACAATAATTTAAATACCACCTCAGGCACCATCCGGGTTCGTGCCACCTTTGATAATCCCAAAGGTGTGATGCTCCCTGGACTGTATGCCCGCATTCGTCTGGGCGGTGGACAACCTCGCGCAGCGATTCTGATTAGCCCAACGGCAATTGGTGTCGATCAGGACAAACGCTTTGTCGTGGTGGTCGATGCGAAAAACCAAACTGCATACCGTGAAGTAAAACTCGGCGCACAACAAGACGGCCTACAAATCATCAATAGCGGCCTGCAAGTCGGTGACCGCATCGTGGTGAATGGTTTACAACGTATCCGTCCAGGTGATCCTGTCAAACCTCAACTCGTTCCTATGCCGAATCCTCAAATCATCACCGATAACACAGCACAACAACCTCAGCCTACAGATAAAACCCCAACTTCGGCAAAAGGTTAATCCTCATGAATATTTCTAAATTTTTTATTGATCGTCCGATCTTTGCTGGGGTGCTGTCCGTCCTGATTCTACTGGCGGGCTTACTCTCCCTTTTCCAACTGCCCATTTCTGAATATCCAGAAGTGGTGCCACCCTCTGTCGTGGTGCGTGCCCAATATCCGGGTGCTAACCCTAAAGTAATCGCTGAAACCGTTGCTTCTCCACTGGAAGAATCCATCAACGGCGTAGAGAACATGCTGTATATGCAGTCTCAAGCCAACAGCGATGGCAACCTGACCATTACCGTCAATTTCAAGCTCGGAATTGATCCCGATAAAGCCCAGCAACTGGTTCAGAACCGAGTTTCTCAAGCCCTGCCGCGTTTGCCAGAAGATGTACAACGTCTCGGTGTGACCACGCTAAAAAGCTCACCAACCTTAACCATGGTGGTGCATCTGACCTCACCGGATAATCGCTATGATATGACCTACTTGCGTAACTATGCCGTACTCAATGTCAAAGACCGTCTGGCACGCCTACAGGGTGTAGGTGAAGTTGGTCTGTTTGGTTCGGGTGATTACGCCATGCGTGTATGGTTAGATCCACAAAAAGTGGCTCAACGTAATCTCACGGCCACTGAAATCGTCAATGCCATCCGTGAGCAAAATATTCAAGTTGCCGCAGGAACCATCGGTGCAGCGCCAAACAATTCACCTTTACAGCTCTCGGTGAATGCACAAGGCCGTTTAAGTACCGAACAGGAATTTGCCGATATTATTTTAAAAACAGCAGCAGATGGTGCAGTAACGCGCTTGGGTGATGTGGCCCGTGTTGAACTGGCCGCTTCACAATATGGCTTACGTTCATTACTGGACAATAAACAGGCGGTGGCGATTCCAATTTTCCAAGCACCGGGTGCCAATGCCTTACAGGTCTCGGACCAAGTGCGTAGCACCATGGCGGAACTGTCCAAAGATTTTCCAGCATCCATTAAATACGATATCGTTTACGACCCAACCCAATTCGTACGCTCAAGTATCAAAGCGGTGATTCATACCTTGCTTGAAGCGATTGCACTGGTGGTTGTGGTGGTGATCCTGTTCTTACAAACATGGCGTGCCTCGATTATTCCTCTACTGGCAGTGCCTGTTTCAATCATTGGTACCTTCGCCTTAATGCTGGCCTTTGGTTATTCCATCAATGCGCTATCCCTGTTCGGGATGGTGCTCGCCATCGGGATCGTGGTCGATGATGCCATCGTGGTGGTGGAGAATGTCGAGCGGAATATTGAAGCAGGACTCAGTCCAAGAGATGCCACCTACCGTGCCATGCGTGAAGTCAGTGGACCGATTATCGCGATTGCATTGACACTGGTTGCCGTGTTCGTCCCTCTCGCTTTTATGACCGGCTTAACAGGCCAATTCTATAAACAATTTGCCATGACCATTGCCATCTCCACCGTGATTTCGGCATTCAACTCACTCACCCTGTCTCCAGCTTTGGCCGCCATGTTACTCAAAGGTCATGATGCCAAACCTGACTTCCTGACCCGCGTGATGAACCGTGTCTTCGGACGCTTCTTTGCCCTGTTTAACCGCGTATTCTCACGCGCATCGGATCAATATGGTCGTGGCGTTAGTCGGGTGATTTCGCATAAAACCTCAGCGATGGGTGTCTATGCAGTACTACTCGGTCTGACCATTGGGATTTCTTATATCGTTCCGGGTGGTTTTGTGCCTGCACAAGATAAGCAATACCTGATCAGCTTTGCCCAATTACCGAATGGTGCCTCACTGGATCGAACCGAAACCGTGATTCGTAAAATGAGCGATGCCGCGCTGAAACAACCCGGCGTAGAAAGTGCAGTGGCTTTCCCCGGCTTATCGATTAATGGCTTTACCAACAGCTCTAGCGCAGGGATTGTATTTGTCACCTTAAAACCTTTCGCTGAACGTAAAGCAGCCGATCTTTCTGCCAATGCCATTGCAGGTGCTTTAAATCAGAAATACGCCGCGATTCAAGATGCTTATATTGCAGTATTCCCGCCACCACCGGTGATGGGTCTCGGCACCATGGGTGGCTTTAAACTCCAGCTCGAAGATCGCGGTGCTTTAGGCTATGCCGAGTTAAATAACGCAGCCCAATCCTTTATGAAAGCGGCACAATCTGCACCTGAATTGGGGCCAATGTTCTCCAGTTATCAAATCAATGTACCTCAACTAAATGTTGATCTGGATCGAGTCAAAGCCAAACAACAAGGCGTTGCTGTGACCGATGTATTTAATACCATGCAGATTTATCTCGGTTCACAATACGTGAATGACTTTAACCGTTTTGGTCGTGTCTATCAGGTACGTGCCCAAGCCGATGCGCCGTTCCGTGCCAATCCTGAAGATATTTTACAGCTTAAAACCCGTAACAATGCAGGGCAAATGGTGCCGCTGTCTTCGCTGGTCAATGTGACTCAAACCTATGGCCCAGAAATGGTGGTGCGCTATAACGGCTATACCGCTGCCGATATTAATGGTGGTCCTGCACCGGGTTATTCATCCAGCCAAGCCGAAGCTGCGGTTGAGCGCATTGCCGCTGAAACCTTGCCACGTGGGGTAAAATTTGAATGGACCGATCTGACCTATCAAAAGATCTTGGCAGGTAATGCCGGATTGTGGGTGTTCCCGATCAGTGTGCTGTTGGTGTTCTTGGTCTTGGCGGCGCAATATGAAAGCCTGACCTTGCCATTAGCCGTGATTCTGATTGTGCCAATGGGTATCTTGGCGGCACTGACCGGGGTTTGGCTCACAGGCGGTGATAACAACATCTTTACCCAAATCGGCTTGATGGTACTGGTCGGGCTGGCCTGTAAGAATGCCATCTTGATCGTCGAATTTGCTCGAGAACTGGAAATGCAAGGCGCGACCGCATTCAATGCTGCGGTTGAAGCCAGCCGTTTACGTTTGCGTCCGATCTTGATGACTTCAATCGCCTTCATTATGGGTGTGGTTCCACTGGTCACATCTACAGGTGCTGGTGCTGAAATGCGCCATGCCATGGGCGTTGCGGTGTTCTTTGGTATGATCGGAGTAACCTTCTTTGGTTTGTTCCTGACGCCTGCCTTCTATGTATTGATTCGTACCCTGAACAGCAAACATAAACTGCATTCAGCAGCGGTACATGAAGCACCACTGCACAGTTCACACGATCACTAAGGAGCAGGACATGACAGGATTCAAACCCCACTGGATACTCTCCTCACTGATGGGAAGCCTGCTGCTTGCAGGCTGCTCATTGGCACCTGAATATCAGCCTGCCAAGCTGGTTATTCCACTGCAATTTAAGGAAGCCGATGCTAAGTTGAACGATCCCAATTGGACCATTGCGCAACCTGCCGATGCGCAGTCTCGCGGTGAATGGTGGCGTATTTTTAATGATCCGCAACTGAATGATCTGGAACAGCAGGCCATTGCTGGTAACCAAAATCTAAAGGCGGCAGCAGCCAATATTCAGGCCTCAAGAGCTTTAAGGTCTGTTACACAAGCTGAACGTTTACCCAGTATTGGTGCAGGTTTTGGGCCAACCCGTCAAAAGCCCTCACCCGCTTCTTTAGGACTTGATTCGGATGCATCCACATCTGCACGTACCTTATGGCGGGCACAAGCCAATGCCTCTTATGAACTGGACCTATTTGGACGGATTGCTAGCAGTGTCAATGCAGCAACCGCAGATGTGCAGCAACAGGAAGCGTTGTATCATTCTGCACTGCTAGCCTTACAAGCTGACGTGGCACAGGCTTACTTTCTGATTCGCCAATTCGATGCTGAACAAGCCATCTATGCGCAAAACATCAAATTACTGACTGAGAATCAAAATTTGATTCAAGCACGTTATCGCAATGGCCTCGTCAGTGATCTGGATGTTTCACGTGCGCAAACTGAACTCTCGACCGCCCAAAGCACTGCACTCAGCATTACACGGAATCGAGCCAATACCGAACATGCATTGGCAGTATTACTCGGGAAAGCGCCTGCTGAATTTAGCTTAGCCATTCAACCCTTGTTTGCTACTGCGATTCGCCTGCCTGCGGGTTTGCCTTCGAGCTTGCTTGAACGTCGTCCCGATATCGCTGCTGCTGAACGGGCTATGGCCGCTGATAATGCACGCATCGGTATTGCCCGTGCTGCCTTTTTCCCAAAACTGGATCTCACTGGTGCGCTAGGTTATGAATCAGCAAGTTTAGGCGATTTGGGTAAATGGTCGAGTCGAACTTTTTTACTCGGCCCTGTTGCGGGCACAATTTTGTCTTTACCGTTATTTGATGGTGGGCAACGTAAGGCAGGCGTTGCTCAGGCACGTGCAGGCTATGAGCAGAGTGTGGCTAATTATCGGCAGACCGTGCTGAATGCGTTCCGTGAAGTTGAAAATGGTTTGTCTGATCAGCGTATTCTGGATCAGCAAATACAGGCACAGGGGCAAGCACTTGCGTCATCCCGACATGCCAATCAGCTTTCACATTTGCGTTATCGTGAAGGCAGCATTAGTTATCTGGATGTGATTGATTCGGATCGGAGCATTTTGCAGCAAGAGCAATTGGCTGCACAGCTTCATGGCAGTCGAATGATTGCTAGTGTAGATCTTATTCGGGCTTTAGGTGGTGGTTGGCATACTGGGCAAGTGGAGTTGGTACGGCAATAAGGCTTAAATTGGGAAAATATACAAGGATGTAGATTTTCTCTGTAAAATTTGACTCCCATCCCATGCTTTATCGTCAGTTTTTCGAACAATTATAAATGTATGTGTTGGGTAATTTTTTCAATACACCTAGAAAATGAAAATTATAAATCCATATAATACATAAAATCCTAATTCTTTAAATAAGTTATTAAAAAAACCAAACAACTACATATCACCAGCTACTAATAAGTCATGATGCTCTTTGCAATAAATCTCATTATACCAAGTATAATGCATATCATTATTAACTCTCACTAAAACCCAATCAGGAAATTCTCTTAAATATGTTAAATTTATTCTGTTTTCTAGAAAAACAAATTTACTATCTTTTTCAGGCCATTCAGGATCTGAATTATAAGATCTAATAGGGTTTCCTAATTTCATTTCCTTTATAATAATGCTCTCCAAACATTCACAAACTGGTATCTCTGTATTTTCCATTTTCTTAATTTACGTTCCTAAGTATTTAAGATCAAAATTCAAACACTCCATCACACTCTCCATTAAAATTAATTCCATTAGATTATATGCTTATCTTTCGACTTCCATTAAAAACCATACAACTAAAAACATACAAATCAAAATTAATTTACCCCACATATAAAAATTTAATATTCAAGTATTAAAGATATATCTCCCTGCTTGGGATCATAAGTGAATTCAACTTTATTCCATTTCGTTTTATCTTGCTTCAAAGCAACTCTCGCAGGATGAATAACAATAAAATCTTCATCATTAAATTTATACTTATTCTTAAATCTTTTTAAAATTTTTGAGTGAAGTAAATTAGCATCAAAGAACTCAGGCGTATTAAATAAAATATAAATAGTTCTTCCTTGTTCACTAAGAATTTCCACACATACATTATCACTCAAATAGATAAGGCTATCTAAATCATCTTTATTTACTAAATTAGACCTAATTGTTCCTCGGTCATTTTCAACATCAAAATCAAGAAAAAAATTACCAACCATTAAAACCCTTTGGTCAATTAAAACATTTAAATTCAATTTATTACCTCTCAAACTAAATAACGCCCCAGTAGAAACCAAGTTCATTTTATCTGAGTTTTCGATAAAGTTTTGCGGCCCTTCTTCTGCACCTAAATGAGGATTTGCAGCTGTTCTACCTTTAGCCACACACGTATCTTTAGTAACAGTAAAGCGTCAGGCTTATGAATTTAGTCTATCAGATGGGCCATATAAATTCATTTACCTCACTTTCCTCTAAGAGCATAAAACTAAAATCACCAGAATCTCTCCACTTTGCAGTAGTAACATCTTCAACTCTTATACCTTTGTAATTAATTCTATCAATTTCACTTTTAACAGTTTCATTTATAAAAAAAGTATCTTGTGCTGAGTCAATTTTATTTATCTTAAATATATTTACACTTACTTCTTCCAACAAATGAGGTTCTTCCAAAACCAAAAAATCTCCATCCAACCTATACACAGATTTATTTAAATCAAAAACATCACTATAATTTAAAAATTCGTTAAACCTAAAAAAATAATAATCATTATTATCAACCTTATCCAACTGACTGGAAACCAGTTCAACTTTAAAGAAATCAACATTAATATAGTTTTGCAAAATTTCTTTAAAAAAACCATCTACAACATAAATATCAGCATTAATATTCCTAAAAGAAATTTTAGTATTTCTATTTTTTAATACTAAAACCCCATGTCTTGGTAGTTCACAGTTTTTGCTAGTTTTATAGCTATACCATGGAAGAGAACCATACTCAAATTCAGAATCAATCTGCTCTTTATGATTATATAGAACAGCTTCTTCAGAAAGTGAAATTGGACAGATGTCACTCTGTGTAGCACTTAATACATAATAATTCATATTATTAAACCTAACTTAATCTAATTGGTTTAGACCCTGGTACTGATAAAGCAAGTCTCATACTTTTTTGTAAATTCGCAACTTTATCCCTAGCTTGTGAAGCAGTTATTTTTTTATCTCCAAACTCTCTTTCAATCTGTGTTAGCTTTTGATTAATTGCTGCTGAATATAGTGGATGCGATCCGCAATGTACATTACCATTAGTTAAATCAACATTCCCTTGAAGTATCAATGAAGTATCTTTCTCATAGTTATACACTGCACACTCTAAAACATATTCACCATCGTCCATTTCATTCAATTCAAATATAGGCATGTTTTCCACTTCCTGTAAATGAACTTCATCAAAAGGAATCAATGATAGCTTATAATCACCATCAAAATAATTATTAAGAACACCCTCTAACTCTTGATACATTTTTAAAGTAACTTCAAAATCAGATAACAAACCATTCTTATCTTTTTCATTTATGCATTTCAGAAAAAATCTACAGTTTTATAGATATTCAATTCAATATTTTTATCTATCATTCATGTACCATTTTAAACCTTCCATTTCTCACCTCGAACATAACTTAAAAAATCATCCATATTAGTTGTAGGTTCATTTTTAAATTTTACAATAGAATTAGGTGAACAATATCCTGTGATTGTTGTTTGTAACTCACCCAAATAATCAAATTGATCTTGTAATTTTATATTTTTTTGAATCATACTTTCTTCCATCAAAAAAATTTCATTTAAAGATTTATAAACTTCATTTCTCGTCCCCCCTTCATTAATGTAGTCAGTTAATACATTATCAATATCCTCATCATCACCATTATTTTCCAATAGCCAAACTATTTTATTTTTAAAATTTAATACACTCATATTTACTTCTAATCAAGTAATATCAATAACATTCAAACTATAATAAGTATTGAAAAAGACAACCTTATTCCACACACCATCGTCATTAAATCCCTCTAACTCAACCTTATCATCAGAGATATTTACAACCTGAATTAAAGTAAATAAATCTTTACCTTTATTTGTTTCAAGTAAATCAAGTTGTTTGTATTCTTCAATACTACTATCATACATTTCAACATTGAATGAAGTCCAATTAAAAAAAACCAACTCTACATTTTTTACATATTATTTTAAACATATATCATAAACTGCTGAAAATAAAATATAAAACTTATCACCATAAATCTTTATACTTTTTATATCCATATCTGCTATTTCAATTTGTTCCAGCTTCATAAAAAAACTTAACCATAACTAGACTAGTTTTACTCTTCATATCGACAAAAAACCCAACCTTTATATGAAAGCAACTTTCCTATTGGCTTTTCTGACTTTTCTAAATAAATTTTTTGTTTTAAAAACTGTGGGTAAGCTGCCATTATTTCTGTAACAGCAATATCAATTATTTCATAATCTTCATCTTTGGGTTCTACATTTAAATACCCATAAATAAATATAGTTTCATCATTAAAGTCGAATGCTACTGCTCTTACATTATTTGCAATAGCACCTAAAAAGCTTTTAAACACGACCAATTCCAGGTTATTAACATTCATTTCAAAAAAAATAAATCATAAATAAAAATCTTTAAAATTAAAAAAACATCATTTTCATATATTTTTTGTTATTAAATCCTCAATTATTTCTTCGTATGCTTCTTTGATATCACTTATATTACTATCCTTCCCTATCATGAGCAGTTTATCTATTAAATCCTTCCTCTCAAATCTAACCAACAATTCATACAAATAATTAAATGTGTAGTAGTCAAAAAAACATTTACCTCCAGAGTTTTCAACAAAGCCAACCAAAATACGATCAACTTCTTTTTTATAAAAATTCACTACTTCTTTAGTTAGTATCGTATTAACTATCACTCTTTCCTCATCACTACCATCAACAGAAATATTTAAAACACACTCCATCAAACTTACATTAGAATCATACAATGTAAAACTATCCCTAATAAGGGTCAAAACAGAACACCTTACGTCTTTACTTTTATCATTTAAAAGAGAAAGATAATTATCACAAGTTAATCTATTAGCTAATATTTTAGAATTTTCATAATACTTTCCTATTCTATGCGAAAATATAGAATAACCTTCAGAAAGAACATTACCATCACCATTTACAATTGCATATTGAAGCTCACTGTATTCACATATATTTTCATCAACTAAATGCAGAATTTCCTTCTCATTAACTATCATTATATTTTTCCTCCATAATTCCAAGGCATTGACTGAAGTTTTTCATTAAACTCTGATTGAGGCATATCTCTAGTTGGATAAATAGTTGAGTGGCCTTCACCACGTTTGCTACCTGGAATTATATCTTTACCATCATGTTTGATGGCTAAACCTTCAGGCATTGGGGTATCTGCAGATACCTGATGATAATGTCCAGATAATCCTGATTTTTCAGGTAATCGAGTAGCAGACTTCCCTTCTGGCATAGCTTTATCTTTTTGAGAAGGTAAAATACCATTCTCATCTGGTTGTAAATCTTTATCCCTTATACCTTTTGGTTCACTTTTATTACCAAAAACACATATAGGATTAGTATTATTTAGCCCCAGAGGATCAATCCAACTTACAGGATTTGGCGCGTAAGCATAAACGTTGTTACCACCCAACAACCCAATCGGATCTTTAGAGATAAAACGTCCTACATAAGGCGAATAATATCGATAACGGTTGTAATGTAAACCCGTTTCTTCATCAAAATACTGACCTTGGAAGCGGATATTATTGGTGACGATTTCTGAATTTTCAAAAAAGTTAGATGCTGACTTTGTTGATACACGCTCACCCCATGCCTTATATTCAGCTTTCCAGACCATTTGACCTTGGG
Source organism: Acinetobacter sp. NIPH1876 (assembly GCF_022808535.1). NCBI lineage: Bacteria > Pseudomonadati > Pseudomonadota > Gammaproteobacteria > Moraxellales > Moraxellaceae > Acinetobacter > Acinetobacter sp. NIPH1876. Next base: position 175,106 of record NZ_JALGBR010000005.1, on the reverse strand, counting down.
CATCGCTCATCTCCTGAGGTGTACCCAAATGATCACAATGATAGAAACAAATATCATCTAAAGATTTTGCTGGTGCAGTCTTACGCCATAAAGGATCTTTGGCAATATGATAAGGCTGATCTGTCCAATCAGGTGTTTGTACAAGCTCAATCGGTTCACGATAGATTGCTTGCAATAGAGGGACAAAACTATCCTTCTCATACACATAATGCTTGGTGATCTGATCATTGGATTCAAAGGCCAAAGTATTGCCATCCCACCCATAAATCACATTCTGCTCTTCACCTGTATGATGGTGTTTACTACGTTTTTGAATACGCCGCCCTAAAGCATCATAACGATACTCCGCAGTGTATTCTGTATTACGACTCTTGATTAACCGCCCACAAGCATCCCACTCAAGGTACAAGTCCCCTTTAGATGACTTTTGACGCACCAATTGACCATAAGCATCGTACTGATATTGCTGATCTAGATATGCTTTAACAACATTATTCACCAAACGGTTATAACCATAAGCATTACTTGCTGTTGCGGCTACACTCGGTTCTTGATGATGATTTCGGTCAATGATGTTACTTGCAGGGTCAAAACTAAAGGTTTCTTTGCCCAGCTTACTATTGGCTTCCAGTAAACGACCGACAGGATCGTATTTATACTGGATATTGCCACGGCGAGTATCTGCAATACTGAGCAATTGCCCCGTTTTATCGTACTGATATAAACGCTGAATCAACTGTTCAGTTTCTTGAATGGCATTGTTCTGTATTGCCTGCTGCGGCGATGTATATGCAAATTCATGCCCATTCAGCACGCGTTGCTGAGTCAGACGCCCCAGTTCATCATAATGCTGCTCTTGGCTAATCCCGTTGGCATAGTGGCGAACAGTTTCACGATGTAAATCGTCTCGTTCAAAACTGACAGTATCTTCACCATTCAGGACCAAACCATGAACATGCCCACTGCCATAGGTTAACCAATCGACCTGTTGTCCATCTGGGCGTATGGTTTTAATCCGATCACTAATTTCATCATAACTGTGTTTCCACACCGCAGTTTTATGCGTTTGATGATCTTGATGATGCTCTCTCACCAGATTACCGACGACATCGTAATACCACTGGAGATTGCTCTCATTATTTTTAGCCTGAATCAATTGGCCATTATTGTTATAGGCAAATTCTTCAACCTGTTTTTGTTCTAATTCCTGCTCGGTATAGCCATAGCCTGCTTGACGCTGTTCCAGTCGTCCCATGCTGTCAAATAAGAATTGTTGAATACGATCTTTCGGTGCAGCCCGATCTTTTAAGTCCTGCCCAAATGCAGAGGCTACCTCAATACTGCTGGATAAATTACCATCTGTTTCATCATATTTGTAAAGGGTTTCTTTACCATCAAAATCAATTTCTTTAATCAGGCGACTGGCAACATCATAGAAAAATTCATAGCTTGCCCCATTTTCATTGGTCAAACGTTTCAGACGATTCAGCTTGTCCCATTGATATTTCAACGTGTGCTTCAAGGCATCCGTACGAGATGAAATCAGTCCTGCTGCGTCATATTGATATTGTGTGAGTTGTCCTTTGGCATCGACATGCGCCAATAAACGCCCTTCGGCATCATGGACAAACTGTTCTTCTGTGGCATCGGCATGTTTGATTTTTTCAAGTTGACCAAAAGCATTCAGTGGCAAACCTTGAATGATCGGTTCACGTTGTTCTGTGGTTAGGTCACTATAGAAGTATTCAACCTTTTGTTTTAAGGCATTTTCAACTGATTTTACTCGCCCACGTTCATCATACTGCCATGTTGTGGTTTTGCCCGAACAGTCGGTATAACTGATCAGATTACCCTGATCATCATACTTTAACTGCTTGGAACCCCCTTTGGCATCTTTTATCGAAGTGAGTAAACCTAAAGCATTGTAACTATATTCTGTTACACGTTTTAGCGGATCGATTTCCTTGCTGATATTGCCCTGAGCATCATATTCCTTAAACCAACGCCCTTGCTCAGCATCGACCATACCTGTTAATTGACGCTTGTCATCATAGGCATAATATAAATTTGAACCGTCAGGTTGGGTAACACTGACAATATTGCCACTTTCATCATATTCATAAATGGTTACCGCGGCGTCTCGATCAACATGCTTGGTAACACGGGCAAAATCATCACGGAAGAACCATTCTTCCAATCCATCAGGATAAATGATGCGATAGGTATAGCCATCAATATCATAGTAATACCAAGTTTCTGCCCCATAGGCATCCGTTACATAGGTTAAACGGATATTTTCATCCCATGCCAGTCTGCTCTCAGAGCTGCCATCATCAGCCCATTCGTGAAAGGCCTTCGATGTGGGTTCAATCCCGTCATATTCCAGATTAATACCACGACCAGTCAGATCGGTATAACGGCTTAATAAGTGATGCTCATATTGATAATGATAGCTTGCGCCATTTTCAGTAATGGCCTCGATTAAGTCGCCTTTATGGTTATAGTTATAACTCGCAAGTGGACGAAGCAATTGCCCATTTCCCACCAACCATGCATCGTCAATACGGCCTTGCGCATCGACTTGGAAAGCGACATGCGCCAATAATTTTTGCTTCTCTTTAATCAATACATCCGAAATAAATGAATGATCACCCGATTGATGGTCATAACGAACCGCTAAGGTCACCCCATTTTTATATTCAATCGCAGATAAGCGATAATAATCTTGATACTTTTCAAAAATATGCTTTTCTTCTTTTTGATAAGAAATCATCTGAATATGTTCAGAGATCACACTATAATAAAAATCTTCTGTTTGATTGTGAAAGCTTTCGCCCACTTTTAATTGAGGTAATTTGACTGGGCGTGCGTCTGGACCAATATATTCTAGCCCTGCCAACGGTTTGATATATGCGGCCTGTTGTTCCGTTTCTTCAATATATTCACTTTGCGGCACAATTCGGGTGGTAAAAGAGGTCAACCATCTTGCCCCGAACTCTCCTTGGTCTAATTGATACAAGTTCGATGCATAGGTTCGATTTAAAATAAAACTTTCAATCGCAGACACATAGGCATCCTGATGAGTTAAAAACTCAGTTCCCAATGCATAAGTAATATGTTTTTTAGTACCTGTTTTGGTCTTTCCACCACCTAAATTCAGTGGACATGACACTTCATTTGGATTGTTTTTAGCTTTGGCTTGGTGATTGGTTTTTTCCAGTTCCCCACTCGGTCGACTCTTTTCTTTTTTAGCGACCTGTTTCTGAGTAATATTAGCTGTGGCTTTTTTCTTTAATTTGAATTTTTGCACAGCTTTTAATAAGACATTTAATAACCAAGCAATACTCATTGCTTTGCCCGGATCGGCTAAAGTCATCAAGAACTGCGGCGCTTTTTTACCAAAACCACGAATCCCTGTAATAACCAGTTGAATCGGCTGTTTCGCACTGGCTGGCACAACCGATGAAACACCTTTGGCAACCGTGTTAATATTTTCCTTAACGCTCGCTTTCCATAAGTTCGTCAAACCATCTACAGCATTATTAAAAGTAGCTTTCGGATTACGCTGTAAATTATCTAGATTGACTTTATTAAGTTGTTTCTGTGCTTGTTTGACATTACCTGCTGAACTAAAGACGTGACCATTTAATATTTTTTGTATGCCGTTGGCAAAATCATTACTGATGCTGGTGATTTTTGTTCCACAGTGCTGCATCATATCTTTGACAAGCGGTTGAGCTTTTGCCGCAAACTGATCGAGTTCACCTGCAATACGTTCATTTAAGTGATCACTTAAAATCACCAAAATGGTATCGGAAATGACCCCACCTGCTTTTTGACGAACCAGATTCAAAGTCGGTCTCAAGCTCATGCGCATTGTTGCCATGGTTGGCGGTACAGGAATAATCCCAATCACATCTAAACCAAGATTCAGCCAATCCCCAAAACCCGGGTTTGGTTTTTTACTGATATCGATAACATCGTAAACGGCATCCACCAAAGCAATCGCATTACCAATCACTGGAAGCGAGCCTGCTACACTTTTAATGGTATTTAAGTCGACATAGTCCTTGGTGTTCTTCTTCAACCATGAATTGATTTTATTCATACCTGCTTTGACATCAGCAGCATACATTTTGTTTAAAGGCACAACCGCAACTTGTCCAGTATTGGTTCTTACACTCTGTTTATTTTGCTGATTGTTGGTCTTCTTAGGTGGTGTCGCCATCTTTCATCATTCTCAAAGCTTAATTTTTAAAATCAAAACGCGTTAGATCGAACGGATCTTTGGTTTTTTTATCGCTTGCCATTAGGTTTTGTTGCGCACGCAATGGATTTTTGAACTGGGATAGACTGTCCAAAGGACTGCCTATATTTTTCATCACTTTTTGTGCCAATGGGTTGTCCTTGACCTGATCAGCCAATAGCTTATTTGCTTGTTCTGTCAGGTTCGACTGAACCCCCTGCTGTAGCATTGGCAATAAAGCCTTTGCTCCACCCTCCTTCAACTGCTTTGCAGTCTCAAGCGTTTTTAACACTGAAGAAGGACTGGTAAAGGATTGACCTAAAGCATTCTTGGCGCTGCTAACCGCATTTTTAAGACCTGTCTCTGCTTTGCCCAATAAGGTTTGCGCATCAGGGTCATTTTCATTTGGCCACATTGGCGGGCGTTTAAAGTCACTGGATTCCGCCCACGGATCACGTTTATCATCTTCAAATACAACTTTAGCTGCACCCGTTGCCAGCCCAGAAACCCGAACAAAACCTTTATCATCCAATTGACCAGAAAACTGCTGACCCAGTGAATCAATAACCTGATAGCCACCCTGTTTCACAAACTCGCCATGTTTGTAATCGTGCAGCAATTCCAGTACCCCTTGTCCGCGCTTTGGTGGTGGTGGCAAACTAGACTGTGCACTAACGCTTGAGCCGCTCATAAACAAATGCTGCCCCGCCTTCACCTCAAACTTGCCACCCGTCACAGGAAAAATACCTGAGCCATTCAGCTTGATTTGAGAACCACCCGCGGTAATTACAATTTCTTTCGGACTGCTAATCTGAATCTGACTTTCAGTGGAAATGATCTGGATGCCTTGTTTGGCGAGCAAATCCAGTCCATCTGACTGTGCCTGAACCTCAAACTTGCCTTTGGCAGCCACCTGCTTAATCCCATTCTGGGCAGCAAACAGGCTGATTCGATTTTGAGCATGACCAATCAAATTTTTTTGCGTACTTAAGTTAATACTATCGCCTGCAATCTGATTGATTTGCCCATCTGCAGATACATGAATATCCTCATTACTGCTTAGACCAATACCTGCTGGCGAATGAAGCAACAACAACGCTTTATTAAATTTGGCAATCTTTGCTTCAATCTGTTCTGCAAATTCTTTTAACTGTTCTAAAGATTCAATTTCATCAGTTTGCTGATTTTTGGCGACTTCACTTAAAGCTTTGGCATTGTTCTGGTTGCCTTCTAGCTGTTGCTTGGCAGGTTCTGCATCGAGATGCTCCCCTTGGGCCTGATCCTGCTTTTGAGTACTGAGCAGTAAACCATTGCCTGCACGCACTGCACCCCATTGATCGGTCCGTAGCTCAAAACCCTCACCCCGATCTTCACTTTCAGCCTTATCTTTTGGATGGCTGAGTTTACCCAGATTCAGTTGAGTGGCGGCATGACTACTTTGTAGTTGCGCACTGATTTGTCCCGTGGTGTCATCAAAACGTAGTTGGTTAAACCCTTCACCTTGGTATTCTTTGGATTTAATCCCTGCCAGTTTCTTGGTATCAGGCAACTTGCCCACATGGTCAAACTTAGTCGGACTACGCTGTGCTTCATGAATCCGCCCAACCACAAAAGGTCGATCAATATCACCATCAAAGAAATCAATCACCACGATTTCACCAATCCGCGGCAAGAATCGTGCACCGTAGCCTTCACCTGCCCACGGCGTTAATACATCCACCCATGCAGAGTCAGTATCATTGTCATTGGCACCTGCACCACTATCATGACTGTGGTCATCTGCTCGGGTAAACAGGAAACGAACTTTAATCCGCCCCCATTCATCCACATAAATTTCGTCACCGCTTGGCCCTACTACTTTGGCACGTTGTGGATGTGTCGCAGGTCGATGTTGTAGCGGGTTATATTCAGGAACCAGACCAATATTGCGTCGTTGCAATGTCAGTTGATTGGCTTGCCGCTCATCAGAAACCACATGCTGAAAAGGACTGCTTTGCCAATTGCTTTGTTGAAGCAAAGCTGCGACTTGATCCGTTAAATCTTTAGGTAGGTTATTTTGGTTATAGAACGTTTTTGAGCTGATCAGAAACTCTTTGTCTGCGCCATCATGCTGATCAATTTCAGGATGTTCATTCAGTTCAAACCAATAGCCCACTGGGGTATCGCGAACAGTCGATGTCGCAATAAACTGCTTGGCCTGTGAATCATAATACTGGCTTAAGTTCTGATTCAGTTTTTCAATTTGAGCATTGCCCGATTTGGTGGCGCCATCCTCCCCCTTTAAATCCTGAATCCAAGCAGGGGAAAAATGCCATGCCTGTTCTAACGCAAGCTGTTGGTTATCATGTAGATCGCTATGCTGATGTTTACTCTGAACACTGCCTGCGCCTTCTTCTTGCTCCAAGGCATCGGCTTGCCAACGCTGTACATGCACTGCACTCGGTTGAAGGGTACGCTGCGCTACAAATGCGGTGATGCTGTCCTGTGTTTCGGTTGCACTACTGCGATGAAAGCGGATATGACGGCGCTCTAGGGCTTTATATTGATTATTGTCATCAATGAGTCTGAGTTTCTGCGGCTGAATCTGTTCGCTGGAACTAGATACTTTCAGTTGTGCTTCATCAATCAACCAGTTAATCGACTCTGCTCGCATCAAACGTGTCAAAAAGTCGTAATCAAGTTCATTGGCCTGCATAATAAATGGACGAATGTCATATTGTTTGCTTAAGCCACTTAAGTCCAGACTTAAACTGGCCGCAAACAATGGACTTTTAGCCTGCCATTCTTTAAAAATGGTCTGAATCACATCAACGACGGATTTCGCCATAAAAACACGGCTGTTACGACGCTGCTTCCACAAGGCGGTGGGGTCTTGTACACCTAAACGATAAATAGTCAGCGAACCGTCACTGGCGCCGATATCGGCTTGAGTAATAATCCCTGAGATACGCGTCAACTCTGCTTTATCGGTCACAATATCAATGGCAACCTGACTGCCAATAAAGCTTTTTAAAGGAATGACTGCATTGGTCGAAAGACAGAGTAATTGTAGGTCAAGGCCATGATTGAGCTGATGCAGACCCTCAATACGCTGTAAGAAAACTTGATTATTTAAAGATGTGTTTGAAAATTGAGCGTGAATCGCACGTTTTTGTGCTGTCAGGCCCAAGCTTTCTAAAGCTTGAAAGATATTATTCGCCATCTTTTTTTATAGATTATCTGCTTGAATTTAGCGCATTTTACTCAAAATATCGTTTTACTGTCCATACAGAACCGTCTATTTATGACAATTTGCGTCACTTTTTTGTTCGCTTTATATTATCGAGTCAGGGTAATTAAATTTATGCTTTTGAGTTAGATTGTTTTTTACTTAAAATACTTTGATTCACTTTAGCTATTTTTATAATAAACGTTGCTGCAACTTGCACCTATGGCATCTAAAAAATCTTTTGAATAAAGGCCTATTCTGATCGTTAGGCCTTTATTCACGATTAAAAGTTTATTTTCTGCTGTTTAGAATTTGGCACGTAGCGATAAAGTTACATTACGTGGTTCGCCCCAATAAACACCATTATAGAAACCGACCTGTTGATAGTATTTTTCATCAAATAAGTTATTCACTTGTAAGTTTGCACTGAATGACTCGTTGAAGGTATAGCCCATATTGGCGCTTGCCAAGAAGTAAGCATCTTGTCGCACATAACTATCTGAGTTTTTAGGTGCACTGCTCGACTTACTTACCACCTCACTTTGCCAATTCACACCAAAGCCAATATTGAACTTATTGGCGCCGTCCCAGAGCTGTTCAGGGAGTTTGAAATTGGTATAGATTTTGACTTGATTCTGAGGAAGCGTGGTTGAAGCCTTCACAGTTTCTGAACTAATACTGTTCACATAGGTATAACCCGCCGTAATATTCCACGTCGGTGTGATTCGACCGATGGCTTCTAACTCAAAGCCTTCAATTTTTAGGCCTTCACCCGAGGCTTTCATTGGGTCACCGCCATCATCGGTTTTAATACCTGCTGCGATCGCCTCTTCATCACGAACTGCAACATTCTCCTTTTTCGACCAGAACGCAGCAGCGGTTGCCAAAAGTTGGTTATCCAATAAACTGGCTTTTAAACCCGCCTCATAGCTTTTACCTGTTTCAGGATCTAGGAAACTGTTATTGCGGTCTTTCTGGCTGCTTGGATTAAACATATCGGTATAACTGGCATAAGCAGTGACAATATCGTTAATCGCGTAAGTGGTACCAAAGTAAGGTGTGAAAGCATCGGTTTTCACATCACTCTTGGTACCATTCGTTGCCGAATAATCACTATAACGTCCCCCGACAATCAATTTTAGATCATCTGTTAGGTTTAGCTTTAAGGTACTGTATGCACCATAATTACGTTGTTTCGCATCTTTAGTCGAAGGAATAACCGTGTAGCCTGGTTTAGGTGTTGTATTACCATTCCATGTACGCCAATCATTAATCACACAAGTATCACCAATATTATTAGAAGGTAGCGTTACCCCGTCCACTTTCTTGGTACAAGTCAATTGATTACTGGCAATACCGTCAATAGCTCCACCCGGACTATCTGTAGAACGATCAAAGCCATTTCCACCAATCACCAATTCATGCTCACGATTAAATAATTTAAACGGCCCACTGGCGAACAACTCTAAGCTGGTCTTTTTAGATTCAGATGTTGGATATACTGTTGACCAAACCCCAACGCCCGTTCCATCATTTTGGTTAGGAAAACCAGAACCGCCGTAAGACATCAGCCAGAAACTTTTGGACAATGAATGTGAAGCTGCCGCCTTGATCATCCAGTCATTCTCAAATTTATAGGTCAAATCAGCAAATACAGTTTTGTCACTTTGGCTAATGGTATTCCAGCGATTGGCCAAGCTGAAATTGCGCGGTAAATTGGCCAGCGAACCATCTTGATTCCAGTACGGTACAGTTCCCCACGTCGAACCCCGTGGTTGGTTGTCTTGATATTGAAAACCAATACTGCCTGTTAATTTGTCCGTGATATCGGCTTCAACCATCGCCATCGCCGCCAAGGTTTCCAGAGAGTAATAATCCATATAGGATTCTCCCTCTCGACGTGCGGCCATCACACGGCTGCGCACACTGCCATCAGCCGTCAAAGGGATTGAAACATCCGCCTCATTGCGAATGGTATTCCAGCGACTAAATGAGGTGGCAACCGAGCCTGTCAGTTCCTTTGCAGGACGTTTCCGAATCATATTAATGGTGGCAGATGGATTTCCCGTAGATCCTGTTAAACCTGTTGCCCCCTTCACGACTTCAATACGATCAAAGAAAAAACTATCAACCCGTGGGCTATTCTCGCCAATTGGCATGCCATCAATTTGACGATTGCTAATCGCATAGCCTCGCGCAGAATAATTTGAGCGTTCACTATCATTTTTAGTGACCGTGACCCCTGGCGTGGCCGCAAGCACATCATCAATAATATTGAGATTCCGTTGCTCAATCTGTTCCCGCGTAATGACACTGACGGATTGTGGTGTTTCTTTTAAGGAAAGTTTTAGCTTGGATGATGTACGAGATGATTTCGCTTGAAAGCTTTCGCTACCTTCTGTTTTTTCATCCTCGGCTGCAACTTTGATGGTTGGGAGTACGCTTGCGCCCTGTTCTTGCGCCCAAGCGTGATGTGAAAATGCCCCGAAAATCAGAATCGATTTTATCGCAATATTTAAAGCAGATTGTTTAAGCTGATTGTTCATAATGCTACAAATTAATAAATAAGAATCATTATTATTATCAATATCAATACAAAAATAAATGCAGAATTCACAATTACTTAATATTTATTTGATCTTTTGGGCCAAAAAAGGAAAACGAATCATCCATAGAGATCAAGATGATAATCAAATACATCGAAGCACCAATGTACTTCGATTCAGGACAGGAGCTCAGTTAAAATTTTTTTACTTATACTTTCTGTAGTCGATATAAAGTATATTTTTCCAATCTAAACTAGGTTAATTATTATTTTTCAATCAATTAAAGCTCTAATATTGAATCATCCTCGCGCTCTAGAATACGCGGACCTGAGCCCTGCTCTGCCAGAATATCTTCTGGATTACGCAAACGGCATTGTTCCAAAGATAAACATCCGCAGCCAATGCACCAGTCCATTTCATCCCTTAAACGAGTCAGCTTCTGGATTCGCTCATCCAAGTCCTTACGCCAACAGGTCGATAATTCTGCCCACTGCTCAGCCGTTAACTTGCTACCTATTGGGTAAACACTCAATGCTTTTTTAATCTCCTCCAATGAAATGCCAACTTTTTGCGCGACTTTAATAATGCCGATATAGCGCAGCACAGCCAAAGGATAACGACGTTGATTGCCATTGGTTCGAATACTTTTAATCAGTCCTTTGGATTCATAAAAATGTAGGGTGGAAACCGCGACACCACTTCGTTTGGCGACTTCCCCAACCGTCAGCATCCGATTGATATCAATTTTTCGTTCGAGTGTCATGATTCAATATCTCAAGATTACTTTAGGTTTTATAGTGTATGGCAAAGTAGTTTGTCAATTTAAAGCCTCCCATCATGAGTCAGAACAAGCCATTTGCTTAAGCTCAGCTCCATAAAAAATGCAGAAGCATCGACACAAATTGTGCTGACACTCCTGCTAAAAATGCCTTTTTCCAGACTTTAATTTTCGAGCTCACCCCATTGACCTCAATATAACTTGAGGTTTTAGACTACTTGGCACTGCATTATCAAATGCAATTAAGCAATTCATTTTTAATGTTTTTCAGCAGTCAGTCTGAATCTACTCAGGAAATACGCCTATGCCGTACTTCATTAAATCAAGTTTAGAAAGTCAATGGTTATGGATCATTAGCCGGTGTTGTCTGGCACTGTTATTTTTTAGCTCAGGTCTCAGCAAAGTACTGGATGTCAATACTGGCTTTCAGGAAATGCAAGCTGCAGGTTTAGAACCTGCATGGCTGTTTAATTATGCCTCGGCACTGGTTTTACTTGTGGGTGCATACAGTATTTTGTTTGATCGCTACCTTTGGCTAGGTGCTGCACTGCTCTCTGTTTTTTTAGTGATTACAATTGTATTGGTACACACCTTTTGGAATCTGTCTGGGGGACAAGCACAAATCTCGCTTTATTTTGCACTTGAACACATTTCGGTGATTGGTGGCTTAATCGGTACGGCTATTGCCAGCCATTTTCGTCAACAGCTGCAAGAGGTTGGAGTGATCGCATGAAAACCAAACTGCGTATTTTGCTGATTATCAGTATTTTAATTGTGATTGCTGTAGCCACTTATGTTTATTTTAAATCCCGCTCCACAGAGAATGCTTCCAGCTACAGTTATCCACCCGTAAAAGTCGCGCTGACAACAGTCAAACAACAAGTCACACCGCGTATTCTGTCCAGTATTGGTGAGTTGGAGGCTGTACGGCAAGTTCAAGTTTCAGCGGAAACAACAGGCGTGATTGAACAGATTTATTTCCAGTCAGGACAATTCGTCAAAAAGGGACAATTACTGGTTCAACTCAAAACCAATGTCGAGCAAGGCAATTTAGGTCGGCTACAAGCCAAGCTGAAACAGGCAGAAATGACCTATCACCGCACCAAACAACTGATTGATAGCAATGCGATTTCACGTGCGGAACTAGATACGGCGCTAGCCGATCGAGATATGACCCGTGCTGAAATCCAGCAATTGCAAGCGCTAATTGAACAAAAGTCCATTCGTGCGCCCTTCTCTGGGGTGATCGGGATTCGCCAAGTTCATCAAGGGCAATACCTTGAAGCAGGCATCAGTATTGCCAATTTAGTGGATACACAGCAACTGCTTGCCAATTTCACACTGGATGAACAACTGGCGGCACGGTTAAAAACCGGCCAAGCCGTTCAATTAAAAATAGATGCCTTTCCCGAACAAAGTTTCACTGCCGTAGTAAATGCAATTGATCCAATGGTGAGTAAATCTAGAACCATGACTGGACAGGCACTGCTCAATAATCAGCATCAACAATTAAAACCAGGCATGTACGCAAAAATAGAAATACAGGAAGCCAATCTACCCAGTTTGGTCATCCCTGAAACTGCAATTACTTATACCGCCTATGGCAACACTGTTTTTCTGGTGAAACATGGGCCACAAAAACAAACGGTACAACGGGTTGCGGTCGAACTCGGCGAACGTCATCAAGGTTGGGTCGAAGTACAATCGGGTATTAAAGCTGGTGACCAAGTGGTGGTTTCAGGACAAGTCCGACTTAGTGATGGTATGCAAATCGAACCGACGGTGAATAGCCTAGAGCAAACTTCATCATCCCAAGCCAAAGCCAAGCTTTAGGGAGACACTCAGATGAAATTTACCGATCTTTTTGTAAAACGCCCTGTACTGGCTCTGGTGGTCAGTACCCTGATTTTATTGGCGGGTTTATTCTCACTGAATAAATTGCCGATTCGCCAGTATCCTTTATTAGAAAGTTCAACCATTAGCATCAGCACTGAATATCCGGGTGCATCGGCTGAGCTGATGCAAGGTTTTGTCACGCAACCGATTGCCCAAGCGGTCTCTTCGGTTGAAGGCATTGATTATCTCAGTTCGTCCTCAGTACAAGGCCGCAGTGTCATCACCTTACGTATGCAACTCAACCGAGACTCCACTCAAGCCCTGACCGAAGTCATGGCCAAGGTCAATCAAGTTCGCTACAAATTGCCTGAACAGGCATTTGACCCTGTGATTGAACGCTCCTCAGGCGAATCGACCGACGTAGCCTATATCGGCTTTTCCAGTGAACAGCTGTCTATGCCCGAGCTAACCGACTACCTGTCACGGGTGGTTGAACCGATGCTATCCACCATTGATGGCGTGGCAAAAGTTCAAACCTATGGTAGCCAACGCCTTGCCATGCGGATCTGGCTAGATGCAGACCGTTTGGCCAGTCGTGGTGTGACCGCTGCCGATGTCGCTAGTGCGATTCGTCAAAACAACTACCAAGCCGCCCCCGGCCAAATCAAAGGTGAGTTGGTGGTTTCCAATGTCAATGTGTCAACCGAGCTGACCAGTATTCAGGACTTTAAAAATCTGGTGATTCGTAATGATGGGCAGAACCTGATTCGTTTGCAGGATGTCGCCACGGTTGAACTTGGGGCAGCATCTACCGAAACCAGTGCCTCGATGGACGGGCAACCCGCAATTTTTATTGGTTTACAGGCCACTCCAACAGGTAATCCACTGGTGATTGTTCAAGGCATCAAGGATAAATTGCCTGAGATACAGAAAACCTTACCCCCCAGTGTCAAAGCCAATCTAGCCTATGAAACCGCACGTTTTATTGATGCTTCAATTGATGAAGTGCTGCATACCTTTATCGAAGCCCTAATTATTGTGATTGTTGTGATCTATCTGTGCTTAGGTTCACTTCGTAGTGTCTTGATTCCTGTGGTGACAATTCCGCTTTCAATGCTGGGTGCTTTAGGCTTGATGCTGATTTTTGGCTTTAGTATTAACTTACTGACCTTATTGGCGATGGTACTAGCAATTGGACTGGTGGTGGATGATGCCATTGTAGTGGTGGAAAACGTACACCGCCATATTGAAGAAGGCTTGTCACCTATTGCTGCTGCACTGGTCGGTGCACGTGAAGTCGCAGGCCCCGTAATCGCCATGACCATTACCCTTGCTGCGGTCTATGCGCCGATTGGCCTGATGGGTGGACTAACGGGTTCATTATTTAAGGAATTTGCACTGACCTTGGCAGGCGCAGTTTTGGTCTCAGGGATTATTGCCCTCACCCTCTCCCCAGTGATGAGTTCCTATCTGCTGCAATCCAAGCAGGACGAAGGCCGAATGGCCAAAGCTGCTGAATGGTTCTTTGAACGTTTAACTCATGTCTATCACCACTTACTGCAATTTTCATTGCAGCATCGTTGGATCACTGTGGTCTTTGCCGTTGCTGTTTTTGCCAGCCTACCTTTTCTTTATCAACTCCCACAAAAGGAATTGGCCCCACTGGAAGATCAAGCCAGTGTGCTGACCGCGATTAAGGCACCACAACATGCCAATTTAAACTATGCCGAACACTTCAACTATGAATTAGATAAAGTGTTCTGGACCCTACCTGAAACCAGCACCACATGGATTATTAATGGTACGGATGGCCCAGCAGCCAGTTTCGGGGGCACTACCCTATCCACATGGGCTGAACGTACGCGCTCTGCTGATGAACTTCAACAGGAATTACAAGCCAAGGTCGGTGCAGTAGAAGGTAGCAGTATTTTTGTATTCCAAAATCCAGCTTTGCCCGGTTCAACAGGTGGCTTACCAGTACAGATGGTGCTGCGTAGTGCGCAAGACTATGCCACCATTTATCAAACCATGGAAAATATCAAACAAAAAGCACGTGAAAGCGGTCTGTTTGTGGTGGTAGACAGTGATCTGGATTTCAACAATCCGATGCTGAAAATTGAAGTCGATCGTGCTAAAGCCAATAGCTTGGGCATTCGGATGCAGGACATCGACGAAGCACTCGCCACGCTCGTGGGTGAAAACTATGTCAATCGTTTTAGTATGCTGGGCCGCGCTTATGATGTGATCCCTCAAAGTATCAAAAGCCAGCGCCTGACCCCACAAGCATTGACCCAGCAATTTGTACGCACTGATCAGGGGACATTGATTCCATTGTCTACCGTCGTCCATCTAAATGAACAGGTTGAGCCGAATAAACTGACACAGTTTGACCAGCAGAATGCCGCAACCTTCCAAGCCATTCCTGCGCCCGGTGTTTCTCTCGGCCAAGCTTTAGCTTTCCTTGAGCAAGTCACGGCTGAGTTACCGACAGGGTTTAGCCATGACTGGCAAGCTGATGCCCGCCAGTATATGCAAGAAGGCAATACGCTGTTGTTTGCATTTTTGGCTGCATTGGTGGTGATTTATCTGGTCTTGGCCGCGCAATATGAAAGTCTGGTCGACCCGTTCATTATCTTAATTACCGTGCCCCTATCGATTTGCGGTGCCTTGATTCCTTTGGCACTCGGTTATGCCACCGTCAATATCTATACCCAAATTGGTCTGGTGACCCTAATCGGTTTGATTAGTAAGCATGGCATCCTCATGGTTGAATTTGCCAATGAGTTGCAACTGCATGAAGGACTGAATAAACAGGCCGCCATCCTTAAAGCGGCACAAATTCGCTTACGCCCGATTCTGATGACCACGGCGGCGATGGTATTTGGTCTTATTCCACTACTGTTTGCGACGGGTGCTGGCGCACATAGCCGTTTTGGTCTTGGATTGGTGATTGTGTGCGGCATGTTGATTGGCACATTCTTCACCCTGTTTGTATTGCCCACCATTTATAGTCTGCTGGCACGTCAACATAACCAAAGTTC
Source organism: Acinetobacter sp. NIPH1876 (assembly GCF_022808535.1). Lineage (NCBI taxonomy): Bacteria > Pseudomonadati > Pseudomonadota > Gammaproteobacteria > Moraxellales > Moraxellaceae > Acinetobacter > Acinetobacter sp. NIPH1876. Next base: position 159,451 of record NZ_JALGBR010000005.1, on the reverse strand, counting down.
GGCTCGTGTGCAGGAACTACAGAAAATTGATGCAATGGAGTCTCAAGCATGAATAACGATCCAGTCTTCACCAAAAGCTCCCAGCATCATTCATACAAGCAGATGATCAGCACTGGACTCATCATGGCAGCTTTGGCCATGTCACTCAGTGGTTGCCAAAATCTTAAACCACAACCACCCAACGTCAGTGCTGATATTCCGAACAGTTACGACCATTCGATTCAAGGCAGCTCCATTGCATCCCAAGGCTATCAGCAGTTTCTTGCTGATCCGCGTTTAGTGCAGGTGATTGAACTAGCCCTCAGTCATAATCGTGATTTACGCAGTGCAAGCCTGAATATTCAGCGTGCACAGCAATATTATCAGATCAGGAAAAATGATCAGTTTCCAATGATTGCTGGCCGTGCAGAGCTGCTTCGCCAAGTCTCTCCGACACTTGATCCAAACAATCCCCGTTCAAGCTTGCAAGTTGGCCTTGGTTTGACAGCTTATGAACTGGATTTTTGGGGACGGGTTCGCAATCTGAAAGATGCGGCACTGGATCGTTATCTGGCGACCCAAAGTGCGCGTGATGCCATGCAAATCAGTTTGGTCAGTCAAGTCAGCCAAGCTTGGTTGGATTATGCCTTTACCCATGCACAGTTAAAACTTGCCCAACAAACGCTTGCGACACAATTGAATGCCTATCAGCTCAATCAAAAACGTTTCGATGCGGGCACTGACAGTGAAATTCCCTTACGTCAGGCACAGATCTCAGTCGAAACTGCACGTCATGATGCGGCCAACTATCAAACGCAAGTGCTGCAGGCGCAGAATTTACTCAATCTATTGGTGGGACAACAGCTTCCTGTAGATCTCTTGCCACAACAACCCGTTAAAAACATCAGTACCAACGCAGTTTTAAGCACAGGTTTAAGCAGTGATTTACTCAATAATCGTCCTGACCTCAAGCTCGCTGAATATCAATTGCACGAAGCAGGTGCCAATATTGCGGTTGCCAAAGCTGCCTTATTTCCCAGCATTCGATTAACAGGCTCAGCGGGTTATGCATCGACTCAACTCAGTGATCTGTTTAAATCTGGTCATGCGGTCTGGTCGATTGGCCCGAGTCTGGATCTGCCGATCTTTGACTGGGGTACCCGTCAGGCCAATCTTAAAATTTCAAAAATCGAGCAGCAAATCGCCCTATCGAATTATGAAAAATCCATTCAATCTGCCTTTAAAGAAGTCAATGATAGCCTTGCCACACGTGCCTATATGGATGAACGGATTACTGCACAACAGCGCCTAGTCGATGCGACCAATCGGAACTACAAACTGTCTAATACCCGCTTTCGTGCAGGGATTGATAGTTATTTAAGTGTCTTGGATGCACAACGCTCTCATTATGCTGCTGAGCAAAGTTTGCTATTGCTGGAACAGGCACGGCTCAACAATCAGATTGAACTCTATAAAGTATTGGGTGGAGGCTTAACACAATAATCACCGCAACGGGTTTTAAGAATGGCTACGGCTGTTCTTAAAACCTCATCCAACCAACCAAAGATAAGCTAGGCTAATAACCGGAACCAAAAGAGCAGCCTATAATCGAGTTAAGCCGATGTTTTATTTCTTATTTGTGAATCATTGTCTATTTTTAAGATCAATCAGCGATTTATATAAATGTTAAAAAATTAAAATGAACCGTTTAAAAAGTCTAAAACGTGAAGCTTATGTCTTTGCCAATGTCGCTTGAATAAAATCACCAATCTCATCTAAGGCCTGTTCAGATTTTTGCACAAAGCGATTAAACATCTGAAAGTTATGCCACATATTTTCATAGACATGCAGATGAACCTGCACACCCGCTTGTTGGGCACGCTCAGCCAGATTGATCGCATCATCCACTAAAATCTCTTCACTGCCTGCTTGAATCAATAACGGTGGAAGACCATTTAAATCAGCAAAAATAGGTGAAATACGTGGATCATTAGATCGTAATTGCCCGCGATATCCATCCCCACCCCGTTTTAAAGCATAAGCACGAATCATCGGATCTCGTTTGGCATTTTTAAATACCGAAGCTGAACTCAAAGTAATATCCACATAGGGCGAAATCATGATCATCCCAGCAGGTAAAATCTGCCCTGCCTCTCTTAATTCCACCGCGAATGCTAAGGCCAAAGCACATCCACCAGAATCTCCACCCAAAATAATTTGCTCAGGCGTCCAGCCATCACTCAGTAAATGTTGATAGACCGACCTCACATCCTCCAATGCCGCAGGATAAGGATGTTCAGGCGCACGTCGATAATCCAGCATATATACTTTGACCTTGGCCCGTGCAGCCAATTCGGTAGCAAGTGCTCGATGGGTTCGTGATGAACCTGCAAAAAAAGCACCGCCATGACAATGCAATAATATCCCTTGCACCTCACCCGCAGGCCTTGCCACTTCGACGGGAACAATACGTTGATCCCGTGCATCTCTTAATTTAATCTGCTGTATAGCAACATCGGCTCTGGGTTTAAAAATACGTGATCCAAGCTCCATTGCACCACGCAAGATCGGAAAAGGTAAAGCCAGACCACTGGCCAGCTTAAAACTCAGCCGCAAGCCCAGTTTCACGCCTGTTTCAATCAGCTTTTGCTGCATCATATGCTCCTGTTGATGGCATCACCGAGTCATCATTTAACTGGCTTTTTGATCCATTTTAGACTCAGTAAAACCAAGTACATAATCATTCAGATCGCATTGTGCCAAGCGAGCACGCATCTCAAAGGTGGTCCATGGCCATAAAGTACTGTTACGACCATTCCGATCGATAAAGTAGCTGCTGCATCCACCGGTATTCCACACCGTATTCGTTAATGCCGCTTGGATTTCATCATTGTATTGCTGCAATACCTCAGCACGAATTTCAACAGTTTCAATCTGCTGCGCCTGTACTTTTTTCAGCATATCCAAGATATATGCCAATTGTGCTTCAATGATGATGAGTGCCGATGAGCTGACCGCAATATTAGGACCAAACATGACAAAGGCATTTGGGCAGCTTTCGACCACCGTACCAAGGTAGCCTTGGGCACTGCCTTGCCATACTTCGTCCATGCTTTTACCATGTTTATTACGAATCTGTTTGGCAATTGGCGGATTACTGACTTCAAAGCCTGTACCAAAAATAATCGCATCGACCTCATGTTGCGATCCATCACTGGCGATCAAAGTATTGCCATGCACTTCTTCCACCCCACAACGCAATACCTCTACATTCGACTTTGCCAATGCTGGATACCATTGATTGGACTGTAATACCCGTTTGCAACCGATGGTAAAGTCAGGCAATAGTTTTTCTCGTAGCGCAGGATCTTTCACCCCTAAGCGAATATTCAATTTGGCTAAGCGTTCAATCTGGCTGACCAGTTTTGGATGGTGCATACTGGAATTTAAGGATTCAAATACGCCATAAACGCCATAACGGGTCAAACGCTGAGTGACTGGAAGTACTTTAAACAGTGCCTGAGCAAGTTTTGGTAGGCTTTGATCCATTTTTGGCAATACCCATTGTGGGGTACGCTGCAGTAAAGTGAGTTTCTCCACTTGGGCTTGAATCTCAGGTACAAATTGAATTGCAGATGCACCTGCACCAACAACGGCAACCTTTTTACCATTTAAGTCAACATCATGATTCCATTCTGCCGAGTGGAACTGAGCCCCTTTAAATGTCTCTAAACCTTTAATCCTAGGCAATACAGGTTGATGCATTGGCCCACCCGCCATAATCGCAAAACGGGCATGGATAAGGCCATGATTGGTTTTCACCACCCAATGTTTAGCCTGATCATCCCAAGCACTTTCCAGCATTTCATAGCCAAAGCGTACATACTTTTGCACATCGAATTGCTGTGCAACATGTTGTATATAGGTCTTAATTTCTTGTTGCTGTGCAAACACCCGACTCCATTGTGGATTCGGTGCAAATGAATAGGAATATAACGCCGACGGCACATCACAAGCACAACCTGGATAAGTGTTGGCACGCCAGACACCGCCAATTTCATCGGCTTTTTCCAAGACCACAAAATCTGTAAAACCTGCTTGCTGTAACTTAATGGCTGCACCAATCCCTGCAAAGCCAGCCCCGATAATCACCACGTGAAATTTTTCGATCTTCGCCATGAGTTTTAATCCTTATTTTGTCTGTGCCAATTGGCTTAAACGTTGGCTATATGCTTTGCGATCATTCTGATCCAAGCCTTTTAAAATACGATCATCTCCGATCAGTTTTCGGAATCCAGTATTCAACCAATGCGGGACCAATCCATAGGCTTTCGGGGTATGGGTTAAATAATTCGGCACCGCAATTTCAGCAAGATTATGTGCGATGGCTTGAATAATCGCATTCGCCACATCTTGGGGTTCTACCGTCGGAATCGGCAAACTGTCTCCAGTTCCAGACGACAACTCAGTCAAGACTTTGGACGGTAGCACTGCCGATAAGCCAATCGGCGTGTCTCTAAGCTCTTGTTGCATCGATGCGGTTAAACCCACCACAGCAAATTTGGTCGCGCAATAAATACTGGCACCCGGAATCGGATATTTACCTGCTAGCGAAGCCACATTGACGATATGCCCTGTTTGTCGCTCCAGCATTTTGGGCAATACCGCTTTCATACCATGAATCACTCCACGTAAATTGATATCAATTTGCGCATCGGTAATGGCTTGGCTTTCCTCGACCATCGCCCCCATTGGCATAATGCCAGCGTTGTTGACCAAGATATCGATGGGACCCAATTGCTTTTCAATCTGCGCAATGAGGTCATGAAATGAGTTCTGTGAACGTACATCCAAATAGCCGCCAAAGCCTTGCACTTTAGTGGCGGCTTGCTGAGCCAACTCTAGATCAATATCGCCAATCGCCACTTTGGCGCCAAGTTTCCTAAAGGCAACGGCGGTGGCCAAACCAATCCCTCGTCCACCACCGGTAATCAGCACCACTTTGTTTAAAAAATTGTATTTTTTTCCCATGTCCAGTTCCTTTCGCCAGTCAAAAAACCACCAATTCGGAATATAATGTCATTTACGGAATGAAGTGTCAATTTTAGTTGATTTTGTTTTATCGTATTTCCGATAAAGTTCTGATAAAATTTTTAGCATGAATGATCAAACAACTCTCTCGCGTGCTGAACGCCAACGTATTCAATTACAAGCAGAAATTATTGAAGCTGCTTTTTTGGAATTTTCTGAACGCGGTTATCATCAAACTGCGATCTCTGACATTGCCAAAAGACTCGGTATTGGTCACGGCACTTTCTATCGTCATTTTGAGAATAAAAGAGACATCCTAGATAAAGTCATTGTCGATACCATGTTCAAAATAACCGCCTTATTGGCCGATGAAAATGCACCAGATGCGGTATCCACACTGGAGGCTTATCGTATCCAATGCGAACGGATTTCCAGTAAATTTCAGGAGTTTGCCAAGGACAATCCACGTGCGGTACGTTTGATTTTGCTTGAAGCGACCTCGATTGATAAAGAAATGACCGCCCAAGTGCATAACCTGCTGCACCTTGGAGGTTTACTCACTGCAGACTATTTAAAAAATGGGGTGAAGTGCGGTTATTTAAAAGCAGATCTAGATACTGAAATGACAGGACATGCCATTGTCGGCATGATTATCGCCGGCGCATTTAAGTTCTTATCTGCACCTGAAGATGCCAATCTGTTAAAAAAATATAGCGATGCTGCAATTCAAATGATGATGGCGGGCATCGCTTAAAACTCAACTTTGGCTTGTGATTTATGTGGCTTAAATGCTGGCATTTGATTTAAATAGGCCAAGGCCTGCTCTGTTGCCCCTTCATGTAATGGGCTGTGTTTGGGATTAAAATAGCGTAAGCAAGCAGTCAAGACATCACCCACGCGCGGCACGCGATCCTGTCGTGCGGCACGTAAATAGTCTTTGATGCGAAAACGCTGCGGTAATTGCGGATCTTTTGCAACCAAGGTTTCCACAGCAACATAAGCCAATATAATAAATAAAGGAAAGGTAATAGCAGCTGTACCTGTTCGTAACAGTAAGTTATTACTTAAATGCCGAAACAGGGCATCGGCGACTTCACGATGTTCTACTTCTTCGGCACCATGCCACTGCAATAGGCGTAGCATTTCCTCATCGACAGGTGCTTGTTGTAAACCTTGTGCATTGAGTACCCAATGTCCTAATACGCCAGTAAGGTGTTCCGCTGCTGCAACCATAGCAAGGCGGGTATGTAACCATGTCTGTTTCAAGCCTGAGTGATGCAGCTCATAACCGAATGGTTTCTGCCCAAGCATGTCATGAAATATCCAGTTCATCAGTTGACTATATTGACTCAGATCAATCCCCAAGGCCTCAATATGTCGCGTGCCCAAGATATGTCCATGACTGTGCGCCCCTTCCTGTTTAATAAAAGCGATGACTGCTGCTTTTAACTGTTCATCCTGGATTAGTGGCAGTGCATCTCTGAAGGTCTGACAGAACCAGCGTTCAGGTGCGGGGGTAATTGGGTTGATGACATTAAGAATCTGCGACGCCAAAGGATCATCATAAATCCAATGGCTCGGTGTTTCTGTAAAATCAAATACGGGACGTCGAGGAACAATGTGATGGGTTTGTTTGATTAATCCGCGCATAAAAGAACTCCTTGTATCAATAAAACCTTGAGCACTAATCCTGCGTCAAAATGTTAAAGCCCATACGCGGTCCAAATGCCAGTAAAGTACGGACGAGACTCTTAATCGCCTTCGGTTGTTGACCACTACTAATACGACGGAATTGAGCTGCATGCCAAGCCAATTGCAGATAAGCATCGATAGGTTTATAGCCAACTGCAGGAATTTTTGTAGGCGCTGTGACTGATTTTCCTGCCATGAGCTGTTTGGCTAGATCTGGCTGTAAGGCGAAAGGACGAGCTAAACCGACGACATCTACCGTGCCATCACTGACTAAACGATTCATTACGTCTACATCGCGTAGTCCACCAGTCAACATCAGTGGTAATTGACTTTGTTGGCGCAATGCGGTGGCATAATCTAGAAAATAAGCATCTCGCTGAACCTGACGATCAGGGGCATAGCCCAGTTGCGCTGGAGATTCGTAATTGCCCCCAGACACTTCCAATAAATCTATCCCTTCCTCTTCTAATGCCAAAGCAATGTGCCGTGACTCTTCCTGACTCAGCCCGCCTTTCTGGAAATCGGCAGAATTCAGTTTGACACTGAGGATTTTATTTTTGCCAATGGCCTGACGCACAGCTCGAACTGTTTCAATCAAGATACGACGACGATTTTCTGGATTCCCGCCCCATTGATCGGTACGGGTATTGACCAAAGGCGATAAAAATTGAGATAACAAATAGCCATGTGCCGCATGGACTTGTACACCATCAAAGCCAGCCTGTACCGCCAATGCCGCTGTGGTGGCAAAACGTTGGATTTGTTCTAGGATTTCTGTTTCAGACATGGCTCGCGGGACACGAATCAGATTCATTGCGGGTAAATCTAAGCCTACTGCTGAAGGTGCAATCGGCTTTTTAAGTAACGGCAGTACAGCAACCCGCCCCGGATGGTTAATTTGCATAATAATCTTGCTGCCATTGGCTTGTGCCGCTTGGGCCCAAAGTTTATGCGCTTGTAAGAATTGTTCATCTTCCAGCACCACATTTCTTGGCTCAACAAAGGCACGATGGTCAACCATGACATTGCCAGTGATTAATAAACCCGTACCGCCTCTGGCCCATGCCGCATAGAGTTGCTGTAAATCCGTGGTGGGCGAGCCATGTCGATCAGCCAATTGTTCACTCATGGCAGACTTTGCAATTCGGTTTGGAATAGTGATGCCACATGCCAAAGCTAATGGTTGTTGTAAGGGTGAATGGCTAACATTTGATTGTGTCATTTTGCTGTTCCTCAAACTCTGATCGATATAGATCGATGTCATCTGTTTTATTCATTTTTCTGAGTAAATCTATAAGTCAATCTGGGGTTTATCCTCTATAAAACCCGTGGATTAAATTGACGCAATAAAAACAACGGAGTCCGTAATCGAGGAATTTGAATCGGTGGAATCAAGCCACCCGATAAATCCACCCGATGTAAGCGCGCATCCACCACTTTGCCTAAGCCCATTTCATGCAAAGGATCATTCACCGTTCCCCTAAAGCATAATTCCATCTCCACACGACGCACTTCAACAACATGCTCTTTCGGGGTGAATCGAACTTCTCGAGGTAAACCTAACCCCAAACCACCTGTAATATTACGATGCGGCAAACCTAAAATAGGCGGTGCATCCTGTAGTACTTCACCCAATTTAGCTTCCATTTCAATCAGCACCGTCCCACGGCGTGATGCTTGGCTGATGATGCGTGAACCATCATTATCCCAACTGATTTCCCCAATTTTTTTCGGATAACCGAGCAACTCACGCCCAATAATCATGGCGCGATCATCATCCAGTATCATCCACGGGCAAAAGATGCCGGTTTTATTGCCGACCTGAATATGCACAAATAGTCCCGCTTCGTGATAAGCGCCGGTATACACATTTTCAGGGAAATAAGCACAAAACAAATCCGCTCTGGCTGGTTTCGCCAGCTTCATTCCAGCAGGCAGCCAACGTGCCATTCGCTTCTCATCGACTTCGACCACCGCAGTTAAATATTGGGCATTGTGATAGAGCTTATTGCCCAAATTGGCGAGACCTATGGGTGTGCGTAAATCTTGAATCAACTGTCTCATGCTTTTAATCTCGAAAAGACGTGCTTTAATATCGGTAATAAAATAATGCGCGGGGTATAACGTCCCCCTAGAGTCTGTGCCTGTGCAATTAAGCCGGGAATCACAATACGGCGATTGCAAGCCATGCCTTGAATGGCCTCTTTAGCAACCCGTTCTGCAGTTACCCAAACCAGACTGCCACCAATTCCATTAATCTTGCTGATCCCTGCCACTGCATTAAAACCGGTGATAGTGGGACCAGGTGCCAATAAGGTGCAGCTCACCCCAGTACCGCTCAGCTCGCTATACAGCGACTCGGCAAAAGAGTTAGCAAAGGCTTTGCTTGCCGCATAAGTGGCATTGGCTGGTGTGGGTTGATGACCTGAGGTAGATCCAACAATAAGAATGGCACCCCGTCGTTTCTGAATCATATTGGGCAATACTGCCAATGTCAGATCCTGTACAGCCACTACATTTAGCTCGGTCTGTTCACGTTCACGATCTGCATCTAAGTCCTGCAATCGGCCAAAAGTGGCAAAGCCTGCGTTATTACATAAAATCGCGACATCCAGCTGCTCGAGTTCTTGACGGAATTGAGTTCTTGCCTCGCGATCCGCGAGATCACAGGGACGTAACATCACGTCAACTTGATATTTTTGACCTAAATGAAGCGCTAAAGCCTCAAGTTTATCAACTCGTCGTGCCACCAGAACAAGCGAATAGCCACGTGCAGCGAATTGTTTTGCGAGTTCTTCGCCAATACCAGACGATGCGCCAGTAATCACAACGGGGGAATCTTTAATAGGAAGAGGTAAACTCATTACCAATACTCAGATCAACAGAATAACCCTAGTATCAAAGAGCTAAAACTTGAGCGTGAGCGGTAATTCAGCCATACTGCTAATCATTTTCGGCCAATTAAAACTAAAAATGAAAGATCCCTATGGCTTGTCCAAAGCGACTATCCCGATTTCATATGCACATTTATTATTAGAAATCATGGTTGAAAAAGGCTTTTCTGCTTCCGAAATTCTATACCAAAGCAAAATACCGTCAGCACTTCTGCATCAAGTCGATGCCCGTATTACTCCAATCCAATGGTCAAAATTGGCATGGGTCAGTTTAGGCTTAGCGCAAGACTGTGGTCTGGGATATGAATATGGACTCAAACTTCGTTTAACCGCGCATGGTGCCATGGGCTTTGCACTAATGAGTAGCCCCTCGCTCAAACATGCTATTGCCTTGGCCAGTCAGTTTTTTAATATGCGGCTCAAAGATTATCGTATTGATTGTTATGAACAAGCCCAGCAGTCGATTATTGAAATTCAGCAGACCCATCCTGTGGTCAGCCAGCACCCTGAACAGGCAGACATCCTAAGACGTTTTTTTTATGAATGTTTGATGATTGGTATTATCCAAACAGGCCGAAGCTTAATCGATCACCGTTTTGCCGATGTTGAACTGTGGGTAGATTGGCCTGAACCACCCTATCACGCCAGATTTCAAGCACAACTTCCTCTGATCCACTTTAATCAGGCGCAAAATCAAGTGCGCTATCCAAGCTTAGTGCTCAATCATGCCACCAAAATGGCAGATCCAATGGCTTTCCAGCAGGCTTTAGCCCAATGTGAAGCTGAACAAATCCGTTTTTCCGAAACCATTCAAGATATTGGACTCAGGGTCAAAACCGAGTTGCAGCTCACGCCACAAAAAGGCTACCCGAGTTTAGATAGCGTTGCTGAGCGCTTGCATACATCCAGCAGAACCTTAAGACGAAAGTTAGATGAAGCAGGTTATTCCTATCTGGGTTTATTAGATGAGGTCAGATATCAAGAGGCAAAACAGCTGTTACTCAATCCACACATGGAAGTACAGGATATCGCACTGTACTTAGGCTATCTACAACCTGCCAACTTTGCCCGTGCCTTTAAGAAATGGAGTGGGCTTACACCCAGTCAATTTCGTCAAACTCAAACTTAAGCTGCTCAGAATATATTTAAGTCAGGTCGCTCGATGTCGACCTGACTTAACTTATTTATTTTACAGCCGCTTGTATCAAGCCTTTTAACTGCTCAATTTCAGCTCCTGTCGCACCTTGCAAAGGCGATCTTGGCATACCAACCGAAAAGCCCAGTAAGTTAAGCCCTGATTTCACTGTTTTCGGTAAGCCACCTTTGACAATAAAGCTCAGCACAGGTAATTGCTGATAAAATATCGCCTGCGCTTTTGGCAGATCACCTTGTTGAATCGCTTGATACAATTGCTTTGGCAGGTCACCCAACAAATTCGGCGCAGCAGTACACCAACCAGCTGCTCCAGCACAGAAGGCTTCTAGCGCCAATGGATTAGAACCGTTATAAAAAGGCAATTTTCCGCGGCTCAATGCATGAAACTTATGCATGCGCTGAATATCACCAGTGCTGTCTTTGACCATACAAACATTGTCGATCTCATTAAACATTTTCACGATCAATTCAGGTGACATATCAATCCCGCTGGTGGCAGGATTGTTATAGACCATAATCGGCAATTTTACCGATGCGGCAATCTGCTGATAATAATCATAAATTTCTTGATTGGTGAGTTTCCAGTAAGAGACAGGAATCACCATAATCACATCTGCACCCAATTCTTCTGCTTTTTTGGCTTTTTGAATCGCCATTGCAGTGGTCAGTTCAGAAATCCCAACAATCACCGGAACACGCTGATTCACCACTTCAATTGTGGTTTGCGCCACCTGTTGCCATTCTTGCCAAGTTAAATAGGCACTTTCCCCTGCACTGCCTAAAGGTGCAATCGCATCACATTGTGATTCAAGCAATGCATTTAGACTGATGCTCAAGGCCTCAAGGTCAAGCTGTTGGCCGTCTGCTTTAAATGGCGTGACGGGATAAGCAATAATGCCTTCAATTTTCATGAGATTTACTCCTCGATACAATCTTGATGGTTTTTCAACGCCTTACGTGCGTAATAGGCAAAATTGACTTTGTTACGCTTATCGGTAGACAGCCAGTCATGCGCTTCTTTTGCCAGTTCATGCGGAATCGGTTGGATTTGTCCTGCAGACATGGCTAACAGTTGCAAACGTGCGGCACGTTCAATCAACAGCGCTAAATTACAGGCTTCTTCAATGCTCTTTCCTGCCACCAATTGACCATGATGAGACAGCAACACCGCCCGATTTTTTCCCAAAGCTTCAGAAATAAAAATGCCTTCTTCATTACCGACTGGTACTCCCGGCCATTCATCGACAAAAGAACAATCCTCATACAAGGCACAGGTATCCATTTGCGAGATGGCAAGTGGCACACGTAGCATCGACAAGGCTGCAATATGAGTGGGATGAGTATGGATAATGCAATTCACTTCAGGATGTTGCTGATAAATCCAGGTATGAAAACGGTTGGCTGGATTGGCCATGCCTTGCTGATCTAAAGGTTTAAGGTCCTGATCCACGACCAATAAATTGGCTGCGGTAATTTCGTCAAAACCCAAACCAAAACGTTGCGTAATAAAGCTATTTTCTTGTTCGGCACGACAGGTAATTTGTCCTGCCAAGCCTGCATCATGACCATGATCAAATAAAATACGACAGGTCAAAGCTAGCTTCTGTCGATCCGTGTAATTGACCTCTTGGATCAAATTCATATTCTGCTGCGCAGTTTGCATCAATTGCTGTTTGCTGAGTAATGCGGTTTGCATGAGACCACCTCGCTACGGTTGATTTGTGGATGGGACAGATGCAGAATACGAAGTCAGTGGATGAGTTAAAATATCCAGTTTTTAAAACTTATATGGTCCAGATCAGCATGCAGCAGCCATGGAAGATTCGTCTTCATCTTGAAGACCGAGAAGAAAAAACCATCTTTCTCAAATTGGCCAATCAGATTATTGAAGAGATTCTGTCTGGACGGCTCAGCTCAGGTTCACGTCTGTCTGGCTCGCGCTCGCTTGCCGATGAATTAAGAATTAATCGTAAAACCGTACAGTCGGTTTATGAGGATTTAGAGGCACAAGGTTGGTTGATCTCTAAGCCACGCCAAGGCACTTTTGTGGCGGAGAATTTGCCTGAGTTAAAACATAAAAAGATCAATGCAGCAGCAGAACCTAATCCTTCATCCAATACAATCAGTCTAGTAGCAATTAAGAATGATGGCATTCCAGATACGCGCCTCATCCCTTATGAATTATTTTCCCGTGCTTATCGACATGCCCTGATTCAAGTGACCCGTTCTCAGATCATGGGCTATGGCGATCCTCAAGGCAGTATTGAATTACGTCAGGCATTGCTGCAAATGCTGTCGATGGAACGTTTTATTAAAACCAGCGTTGACAATATCTGTGTGGTTCGTGGTAGCCAAATGGGGATTTTTTTAGCGGCTCGTGTGCTGGCTAAACAAAGCTCATCACGCAAAGTGATTGTGGTGGAACAATGGTCTTATCCACCTGCTGTCGAAACCTTTTTATCGCATCATTATCACATCGTTCGGGTTCGACTAGATCAACACGGTCTTGATATTGAACATCTGGAAGAAATATTAGAAAAGTATGCTCTGGCTGCAATCTATACCACCCCACATCATCAATATCCCAGCACCGTAACCATGGCCATGGATCGACGCCTGAAACTATTGGAACTGTCGAAGGCTTTTGATTTTTATATTATTGAAGATGACTATGACCATGAGTTTCATTATGACAGCCGCCCAATTCCACCGCTGATCAGCTTACCGCATGCAGAAAAGGTGATTCATATTGGTTCACTGTCCAAGGTCTTTGCCCCAAGCCTAAGAATTGGTTATGTGGTCGCCAATCGAGACATCATCCACGCCATGAATCAGGATATTTTATTGATCGATAAACAAGGCAATATCATCACTGAACTGGCGATGGCGGAACTGATGCAACAGGGGGAAATCAAACGGCATATCCGCAAGATGCGCAAGGTTTATCAACAACGGCGCGACTTTGCGCTGGGTCGCTTGCAAGCGGTATTTAAAGATCAGGTCGAAATCAACTCACCATTGGGGGGTATGGCCTTATGGGTCAAATTTAAATTTCCCTATCGTGCTGAATATGCCGAGCTACTGAATCAATTGCATATTGATGCCGAAGCGCATTTTTCGGAGCAAGGTCAGCAATCTAATGAGCATTTTCATATCCGCTTTGGTTATGCTGCCATTAATGAAACGGAAATTTCAAACATCATCCGTTTGCTCTATGGCACATTTCAGCCCGACGATTGAATGCGCATGATTTTATAATCCTAAGCGCAGTTCCTGACTCCATGTCGACCTAGGTTGTTGGTACAAATGCCAACAGGTCTGTTGCAATGATTGCATTAATTCATTGTTTTCATTTTGCAAATGTGGCACCACACAATAGACCACATGAATGCCCTTGGGGTGGAACTCTCTGGCTAAGGACTGTGCTAAAGCGCGAATACTGGCAGACATGCTTTGACTAAATAAATCCTGCTCCGATTCGACGGGCTGCTGAGTCCCTAAAAAGATCAAGGTGCCTTGCTGTTTCGGCAGCATCTGCCGAATTACAGCTTGGGCAATACTCACCGCCGTTAAACCTGTGTTTTGCCAATAGTTCTCAAGCTGTTCAGCGGACAATGCATGACTATTTTCAGGTAGCACAAAGTCAGGCTGAAAAATGCATAAATCGACAAAATGCCCTGCTTTCTGAATCTGCTGCATAACACTTTTTAGCGAAGCAGCATCAAGTAGATTGAGTCGAACAGCGATCAGCCCCTCCGCTTGAACTTCAATTTTTGGCTGTGTTTGTATCGCATCATGCTGCAGTTGATAAACAGGCAGAGCATCGCACTGAACTTGCTCAGCAAAAAGTTGGCTGAGTTGCTGGACATCATTGCCCACAATCACAATACAGCCCTTGGTTTTTCGTTTGGATTTAAACCATTGTGGTAACAACTTACTCATCTTAGAATTTCTCCTGATAAGGACGTAGATCCAATTCATGCGTCCATAAGTCAGCATTTTGCTGATAGAGCATCCAGTAATTTTCGGCAATTGCCTCAATATTTAAACCACCTGTGCCACGAGTTAACCGCGCCAGCCGCCCCAAGCCCCATAAGGCTTTATTGACACGATCACCATCGACCATGCCATCTACCACCACATGCGCCACATGGATATTTTGAGAACGATATAGCGCTGCCAAATTTAAGGCATAGCTTCTCAGCGCAGACTTACCCATGGTAAATGCAGCAAAAAAAGGTTTCCCGCGCAATGAGGCACTGGCACCAGTAAAAATCAAGCTGCCCTGCTGTTGTTTTTGAAAAATGGGCAAACTACGCTGCGCCACCAATACCGCAGATAAAAAGGTCGAACGCCACATTTGGCTAAAAAACTTTAAACTGCTCTGTAAAAAGATCGAAGGAATATTCCCCCCCACATTATGGATCACTGCTGCCAATGCTTCTGGCTGATCGCTTAAATGCTCAAACAAGGTCTGGACCTGTTGCTGATTTTCAGCATCCAGTGCATAAGCCACTGCTTGCCCACCTTGACCATTAATTGTCGCAGCCACTTTTTCAACTTTATTGAGCGTTCGCCCCACCACATAAACTTTGAATTGCTCATGGGCAAAACGGCAACACACCGCTGCACCAATGCCTTGTTCTGCTCCAACGCCAATCACGACGACAATCCCTGTTGGCTGAGTTGGAGCTTGATCGACCTGATTCATAATTGTTGTATCCAATGCTGAATATGCGGATAGCTGTTAATTTTTGGCCCCCAGATTTTACTGGTGCGTATCACTTCTAACAGTTGAGAACCGACTGCAATATCGGCAATGGTTTTGACTTCGCCAACCAGCCAACCCGTTTGACCTAATACCAATTCAATGCGTTCTAAGTGCCGTGTAAATTCTGCTTCGATATCAGCCTTTGCCATTCGCCCCGTACCTTGCATCTTCACTTGCATATTCAAAGCAGCCTTGAGCAAAGGTTTCATCAGTACAACCTCATGCTTGGGACGACCCTCTGCACTGATGGCCACCGCTTGATTCAAGGCATCAGCATCACTGACCCGAAAATACACTTCATAGAAATATAACAACTCATCGGACCAGTCTTCCCACAATTCGACATAGGCTTTTTGTAGTGGATCTACAGGATATAAAAGTGGCAAATCTGGATAAGCTTCATCCAAATAACGCGCAATGCGGGTACTGTCCTGAATGCGTTGTCCGTTAATGTCCAGCACAGGGACTTTACCGACTTTACTCAACATTGGGACTTTGGCCCCCAATACACCGTTATAATTTACAGTTTCAAATGGAATGCCTTTAAACGCTAACATGCGTGCGACTTTTTTGCAGAACGGTGAAATTTCCCATTGATGTAAGACCACTGTACTCATTGTTATCTATCCATTTTTTATTGAATTCATCTCGGTGATAAGTGAGCAGCTTGGCGCTCACTGCACTTATCTTACAGATATTTGTCCCTTTGGCGATGCATTCATGTAGATGATTTTCTCTACAATTTATTAATGCACGAAAGTCGACTGCTCAGGAGACAGGCCAATTTTGATTTTGGTTTTTGCCACGATGTCAGACTCATCGGTATCGTTGGGATGGAAGTCACGACGATAATAAGAAAAAAATTGTGGCACCAATTTTCGATAGGCCTGCACAGTAAAGCCTGCAAATTTAGCCCACGATTTTAGATTGAGTAATTGCTTATCTCTGGACATCAATACCACTTGGTAGACATTCGAGAAGGTTGTGATAAGAACCAAGCTCAGGCTAAAAATCGCAACCCGTGGGATATAGGCATCAAGCCCTTTGCCATAGAGATATTCATACATATCATAGGCAACCGCTTTGTGTTCGGTTTCTTCCACACTGTGCCACAGCCAGAGATTTCGAATGGTAGTATCGGTCATTAATTCATTGACGTTTTTCATCATCTCCACCACCAGTACTGCGGTGTAATGTTCCAGCCCAACCGTCACCAAGAGATTCCACTTTTTCGGGAAAGTTCGTTCAATCGCTTTGAGGATGATGCCTGTCGCTTTTTCCAATGATTCAGGATCTAGCCCATATTGTTGTGCACTAACATGAAAGGCATGGTGTTCTTTGGAATGCATGGCTTCCTGACCAATGAATGCACCAATATCACGATCCAGTTGTGGGTTACTTTTGACTTGGTCACGCAAAGCCCTGACTGAACGGACAAAGTAAGACTCTCCTTCAGGAAATAGAGTGGAAAGTCCCGTGAAATAATGAGTAAAGGTTGGCTCATCATTACACCAATATTTAGGCATATCCTGAAATTCATAATCCATACGGCGGACTGGAAATGATGCAGGTATCTTTTGCTTTGATTTTTCTTTTAACGCTGACGCAGACATAACTCACCTCAAGAATAGATCTCAAAATATTAAGTTCCAAAAAAGAACTTAATTGAAAAATATAGCTGCTATGATAAGTTGTCAATAAAGCGGATATCTTAATCGTTCAAGTTGTCCTAAAATGACAGCCTGCTTCCTGTAAAGACATATAGATGGTATTGCGATGAAATGGCATGAACTCGGTGAAATGAATTGTCCAATTGCACGGACTTTGTCAATTTTTGGCGACCGTTGGACCCTGCTGATTATTCGTAATGCTTTTATGAAAACCCGTCGTTTTGATGATTTTCAAAAGCAGTTGGGCATCACCCGTCATTTGCTGACCGAACGTATTAACCGCTTGGTGGAGCACAAGATTTTTGAGAAAGTGCTGTATCACGAAGCACCGAAGCGTTATGAGTATAAGCTGACTGAAAAGGGTTTAGCGCTATATCCGATTATTGTCACCATGAGTACATGGGGCAATATTTGGCAGAATGAAAATAAGCAATTTCCTGAGCTGCGTTATCTGCACAAAAGCTGTGGGCATGTGACCAGCCCAAGCCTAACTTGTGATTGTTGCAAGCAGCCTCTTGATGCCAGGCAGATGTCGCCTGTTTATGTGGCGGATGAGGAATGAGAGTAAGGCATGACAAGTGAACAGCACTTACCCAAATCGTTACTGAACCTGTTGTAACCATCTACAAAAAAACTCTTAGCTTAAATATTCTCGATCTATTTATTTTATCAAGTGGTTAAGTTTACATGCAAAAACATATTATTTTTAATAAAAAACAATGTTTTCTATTTAATTAAAATTTCGTGACAAATTTAAACATCCCGACTAAGGTATGGGGTTTTAAACATTAGAAAATGGGTAAAACATGAAAAAATTATTAATAATTGGATTAATGCTTGCTTTGGCTGGTTGTAGCAAAACACTTCCACCAGGAAAAACTACGGCTGATGCAGAAGTACAGATGCCAACAGAAAACCCAACGCCATTCCCAATTGAAGGGGCTGATAAACTTGCAGAAGATTGTAATGAAGTGGCAAGTTTAGCTAAAGCAATAATGCAGTTACGCCAGGATAACAAGAATTCTAAGGCAGCATATAAAACGGCTAATGATCAAGGATATGCTAATGGTAAACTAAGCCAACTTGAACATGAATATGTTAATCAGATGCTGGAGTTCGCTTGGGAAAGTTCAGTAGGTGAAACGGAAAAGATTAAGGAAGAACGTGCCAAAGCATTTGGTCAATTGAACTTAATGATGTGCGAAGCGGCTAGAAAATAGAACAACCTATGAATTTAATTAAAATTTTATTATCTGTCTTGTTTTACTTTACAGTGACAACGGTTCAGGCAGCTAATCAAGCATGTTTAGAACATGCAAACGTGGCTGGAGAAGTTATGGGATGGCGGACTACAGGTAAAACATTGAAGGAAAGTAGGGAAAATCTAGACATTGTATATGGAATGGGGAGACTTTCTACACAAAATTACCGCTATTATAACTCATTGTTAACAATGGCTTACCAGGAGAAAATGGGTAAAAGCAAAGCCGAAAAGAAAGAGCTTATTAAAAAATTTATGAAAAAACATTATGATATTTGTATGACCATTAACTCTTAGATTGGATAGGTAAACAAAGAAAATTGTTTAATAACATCAATTCCGTAATTCTGACTTAAGCTCTATACAAAGCCAGATTTTTTGTCTTTAGATGGTAATACTGTTTCACAGAATAGTATTACCATCTAAATTTTAGAGAGTGCAATCCACTCAGGAAGCGATATACAGAAAATAACGCTATAAGTTGGCATATAAAGTTATGCAATAGGTATAAAAATCCCAGCCTATTACTAGTTAAGTCTGTATACCGGTATATAAATTTAGATATTTTCTAGAGATGGCCTTAGTTAAACTATAGCAATAACATCAGATTTTATTTGTATCAGAATTCAAAATTACCCCTCTTTGACCCACAAAGTTAAAGACTTTTAGTATAGGCCTTAGCTTAATTCACAATACCATACCTAACCAAGATTCAACCAAATTGTTAAAGGAAGGTAATTAGTTGCACTCATAAGTTTTAGATGCTGGTTTACTTATCTAAAGATTATACAGATGAATAAACCCTTACAGAAATTTGATGTTGAAAAACACCCACTAATAGAATCCAAATTGATAAAATAAAAATATGGAGTTTGCCACTAAATAAAAAATTTAATATCCCCCTCCAATTACAACACTTTAGTCTTTAAAACAATCAAAAATTAAATATTTTATTAAAAATAATAAACAATCAAAGTATCAAATTAATTTAATGGTGAAGAATTCTCATAAAATTTATCTACGATCATAGCTTCAGTAAATCTTTTATAAAGCCCTCTATTCAATTCTTAATTTTTATGCAAAAATTACAAAAACATACAATTCATTACATCATGAATAAAAACCGACATTTTTTTACACAAAGTCTCCTCTGTGCAATGGCAACAATCTTGTTTACACAGCAAGCCTGTGCAGATAATTTATTTACACTCTTCCAGAAAGCAAAACTCTATTCTCCTCATTTACCTCTCGCTGAAGCACAAAAGGAAATAGCCAAGCAAAAATTAAATCAGGCGCGAGCAAGTAAAGAGGCTAAGATTAATTTCAGTGCTCAAGAAAAAATGGGCCAAAATAAACGCCCAGGGCAAAGTGAAATAGATTACCGTGTACGTAATTATGCAATACAGTTTTCAATACCTGTTTACAATAAAATACAAGATGAAACGATTTCAACAGCCAAAATTGGGGAAGAAATTTCTTTAGAACAATTCCAAGTGAGCTATAACGAATTATTGCAGAATATTGTAGACCAGTATTTTAAAATACTCAGCCTAAAGTCCAAACTTGAACTGATACAGCAACAAAAAGTTTTGGTTCTAGAACAAAAGCAAATGGCAATTGCAAACTTTAATCAAGGTATGGTGTCCATTACCGATCTAAAGGAAGCAGAAGCCAAGTTTTCAACCTTACAAAGTCAAGAGCAAAGTACCAATTTCGAGATCTATAAAGAATTAAGTATTCTGGCTGAATTTATAGGTACAGATGACGTTGCGTTTACTAAAAATAAGATTCCCGTTGAAACACTGCCACCGTTATCCTATGGGGATCAATCCTTATATAACCAATTTTTGCTGACAAATAATCATCAAATTCGAATCTCTGAGCTAAACTTAAAAGTATCTCAAAATGAAATAAAACAATCCAAAGCTGAAAAATATCCTGTACTTAATTTTTCCGCGAAAATGAGTCGAAATTTTGACTCTCAAGATTCCGCATTTACCAATAAACAGAATGGCTTAGATTATTTATATGGTCTTGAATTAAACATTCCGATGTATAATTCCGAAAACTACTTCAAAATTAAAGAGCAAAAAGCGTCATTAGAAAAAAATAAAAATGAGTTATTGTTAACGACTCAAAAGCAGAAAGCCCAAATGCTGGATAACTTTTACAGCTCGCTAGCTGCTATATCAAAAACCAAAGGCATGCAAGATGCTGAATCTTCATCTCAAAAAGCATGGATAGCCAACAAACGGGCATATGAGGTTGGCATGCGTGTTAATGCTGAGGTTTTAGAAGCACAAGCCAAATATTTTGAAGCAAGACAAGAACGCGTATCTGCATGGTATGAAGCATGGCAAAACTATCTCAAGTTAAAAATAACGACAGGCACATTGATAGAACAAGAAATTTTTGATCTTGATCAAATTTTCCATCCCTCCCTTACTCTACAGAATTAAGTTACAACCATGCTCAATAATAAAATGAATGACTTACCTAATTCTATTCAGATTTGGATACTTAACTTAAAGCGTTTAAACGTCAATGTATTAGATATATGCTTTGAAAATTTAATCGATCTAGGTACGCATGCTTTTCAGGATCAGAAGCTACAGGAGTTATGGGCATCACTCAAACTTCAATTAACAGCAGAACAGCCAGTTGTTATTCAAAAAAATGAGTCGACTTACATCATTGGCTATTTATTAACATATTCCAATACATCATCTATTATTGGCCTATCAATAGCTCCTCCTATTAATGAAGTCACTCTGGAACTAATACGTACCAGTATGGGCTGGTTATTCTACGAACAGCAAAGCCAAAAACTACAGCACGCTTTTCAAGCAGAACAGTTACTTGAGATTTTTGCTCACGTCGTGAATCAAGACCAATTTAGGGTTGCCGCACAAGAATGGATTAATCAAACAACAAGTTATATTCGGCATCGGTTTCCCCAGCATACGAACATTCAACTAAATTATTTAATGGTCGAAGGCCCACATAAAGTCAAATGGATCGTCTCGTCTGAGCTGTCTTGGACAGAAAAAGGCGCTGCCGATATGCAAAAATTAAATGAAATTGCGTTGCAAACCTTATTTTTACAACATGAATTACATGAGCATAGTTGGTTTGGTTACCCTATTTTTAACCAAGGAAAGATCCAAGCAATACTTGTGGCAAATGACCGCGCGTTTGAACACCAAAATACTCAAGCAGAGTTAAGTATCTATTTAAAAAGTAACAGTGATTTAATTCAGCCACTACTTCAACATTGGTATCAATCAGAACAGAGTTTAATTGGCCATAGCCTTCAATCTAGTCGTAATTTATTCAAAAAATACAGTTCAGATGGCCACTATACTTGGAAAATTCTCACCAGTCTTATCATCTTATTTTTACTCTGTATCACCTTAATTCCTGTCGACAAACTCGTCACTGCCAACCTAAATGTTGAAGGTAAAACTCGCTGGATTATTCCTGCACCAACGCAAGGTTTTATAGAAAAGGTATTTGTTCGTCCTGGAGATAAAGTCCAAAAAGACCAAGCCTTAATTCAACTCGATAATACCGATTTAAAAATTCAACTGGCTGAACAACAAAGCCTATTGGATCAAGCACAGCATCAATTTCGCATCGCAATGGCAGATCAAAATTTAACAGATAGTGGTTTAGCCGCAAATCAAATTAAACAGCAAGAAACCAAAATCCAAACACTACAAAGAAAGATCAATCAAACCCGAGTATCCGCCCCAATAACAGGAACAGTTATTGATGGAGACTGGATTCAACAAATTGGAACCCCTATTGAAGATGGTAAGGAACTCTTCCAGATTGCATCACAAGATGCCTATAAAGTGATCTTACATGTGGCAGATAAAGACATTCACTTGATTGAAAAAGATCAAAAGGGAAATTTAAAACTGACAGGTTTGCCAGATCAAACTTTCCCTATTCGTATTACCCGTATTACACCAGTCGCTTCTGTTCAAAGTAATGTGAATGGCTTTAAAGTTGAGGCTGCTTGGTTAGATTCTCCCCCTGCCCTGACCCCAGGTATGCAAGGTGTTGGAAAAATTACGGTTGGTAAAACCAACCTACTGCTTCGCTGGTCACGAGATTTCATCAACTGGATGAAATTAAAAATCTGGGCGAACTGGTAAAGCGATGCAAAGCTTATTCTCTGAACATTGGCATCTGGTGCGGCATCTTAGACCCCAATTACGCCAGAATATTGAGGTTCTACCACGCACGCTAAGAGGTCGTGCGTGGTTTCTGTTGTTTGAACCCATGTCGCAGCGGTTTGTGCGAGTTAACCCTGAAACATGGTATGTCATTACCTTATTAGACGGCCAATCCAATGTAGAACAAATTTGGGATAAAGCAGCAGAATATATCGAACAACAAAATATTCATTTAAATAAACAATATCGAGCAATTAGCCAAAATGAATTAGTCCAGCTTCTGACTCAGCTCTATAACAACGACCTGCTACAAACTGAAGTATCTTTTGATGCAGAGGAAATGTTTAAACGGTTTAAGAAGCATAAATTCAATAAATTAAAGCAATCGTTCTTAAATCCGATGAGTCTCAAAATACCATTGGTTTATCCAGATCGGTTTTTTAATCAATTACAAAAAGTCGCTCAATCAGTTTTTAGCATCTGGGGTCTACTCATTTGGTTGATGATCGTATGCCCGGCCTTATTATTGCTTGCCGAACATTGGCAAAGCCTAACCAATAATTTGTCAGATCGGGTATTGTCTACAAGTAACCTGTTAATTCTTTGGTTTACCTATCCAATTGTTAAATTAATTCATGAATTCGCTCATGGCTTAGCCATAAAAGCATGGAATGGTAATGTTCGAGAAATGGGCTTGATGTTCATTCTATTTATTCCCATCCCGTATGTTGATGCCACCTCGTCCTATCACTTTATTTCCAAGTGGCAAAGGATTGCTGTATCTATTGCAGGCATATTGACAGAATTATTATTGGGTGCAATTGCCATTTACCTATGGGTCTCCACCGAATCTGGACTCATTCATGCTTTTGCTTATAACGTCATCTTTATCGCAACTGTTTCCACCGTGTTGGTCAATGGTAATCCATTGATGCGTTATGACGGTTACTATATTTTGTCTGATTTACTTGAAATTCCAAATTTAGCAGGTCGAGCAACAAAATATTGGGTTTATTTATCTGACCGTTATCTTTTGGGCGCTAAAACAGCTCAACCTCCCTATGCTGCTGAAAATGAAAAATTTTGGCTAATTAGTTATGGTTTTATCTCTCCAATCTACCGCATCACCATCATGGTGAGCTTAATTTGGTTTGTGGCTCAGAAATATTTTTTCTTTGGTGTCATTCTGGCCTTTATTTCTGGATTTATGACCATTGTTTTACCTCTCTATAAAGGCATTAAACATATCTATCAAGGAGCGACATTGTCAAAATATCGTGATCAGGCAGTCCGACGTTTCTGGGGAATTCTTGCCACGCTTATCGTGATTTTTTTTATTCTCCCCTTTCCTTATTTTAGTACTCAGCAGGCCATCGTATGGATGCCTGAAGAGTCAATCATTCGAGCCAATGAATCAGGTCATATTGCAACAATCAATTTGAAAAACAATCAAATTCAGCAAAACCAAATGCTTTTTCAACTGTCTAATGCTGAACTCACCGAAAAATATGAACTACAAAAACTACAGGTTGAAGAATTAGATTATAAACTCAGACAAGCTTCACTTGATGATATATCGCAACAACGTAAATTAGAGTATCAAAAACAAGGTGCTGTGCAGCAACTTCAACAATATCAGACCAAATTTGAACAACTTCAAGTCTATAGCCCACTTGCTGGTCACTGGTTTGCTAAAGATAGCATTGAACTCAATCAAAGATTTTACAAGCGTGGGGATATCATTGGTTACGTCATCAATCAACCCGCTCAGATTGTTCGTGGTGCCGTTTTACAACAAGATTATGATTTGATTCAAACAAGGTTAAAAGGAATCGAAATCCGATTTAAAAACCATTTTGATGTGGTTTATACAGGCAAAATTATTCGAAGTACACCACAAACACAAAAGAAACTTCTCTCTTCAGCATTAGGTAGTCAGGCGGGAGGAAACATCACCGTTGACCCCAATGATCAGGAAGGTACAACAGCTTTACAAAACTATTTCGATCTCGATATTCAATTATCACAACCGTTGGACTCTTCCGTATTTGGTGATGTCGCATACGTTCGTTATGATTTAGGTTATTCGCCACTGGCATGGCAGTGGATCAGAAAATTGCATCAATTATTTTTGGAGCAGTTCTATGTCTAATTTACGGGTGGTTCAGAGCTTATCCTTGCGCCCTTTTCATCTATC
The DNA here is from genome assembly GCF_022808535.1 of Acinetobacter sp. NIPH1876. NCBI lineage: Bacteria > Pseudomonadati > Pseudomonadota > Gammaproteobacteria > Moraxellales > Moraxellaceae > Acinetobacter > Acinetobacter sp. NIPH1876. Next base: position 134,617 of record NZ_JALGBR010000005.1, on the reverse strand, counting down.
TAACGTTGCGCGTGTAGAACAAAAAGATCAGGAATTGCATAAATTAGAAATTTTCTTTGCCAACCTTTTAGGCTGGATTCCCGCAAAAAAAATTTCCAGAACACATATTCAAAAGTTTGCTCAAGCAATTTCACCGCTCCGAGACGCATTAAAACAGCTTGATCAAGAACAGCTCATACAAAAATTTCAACAAGCCATTCACGATTTATCAACACAGCCCTCACATGATACCGCAATCGCTGTAATTTTTGCTTGCGTAGGAGAAGGCATCTCCCGTGTCTTCAATATTTACCCACATCCTGTTCAATTTATGGGTGCCTATATTCTACTAACGGGCCGCCTTGCTGAAATGCCCACTGGAGAAGGTAAAACGCTGGTTGCTGGTATGGCAGCAACTATTATGGCGGCAACAGGAAATTTTGTTCATGTTCTCACGACCAATGCATATTTAGCACAACGTGACGAAGAGGAATTACGTTCTTTATTTCAGTTTTTTCAACTGAGTAGCGCTGCCATTTATGGTGAAATGGAAATTCCAGAAAGAAAGGAAAATTATCACAAGCAAATTTGCTATGTGAGTGCCAATGAAATTGTTTTTGATTATCTAAAAGACCATATTTCAGGCAAAGGTACTCAACCACGCCAAATTGAAAACTTACGTGCATTGGCAACGGGACAAACTTCTGATGACGGGATGATTGTTCCTGCACTGCACTTCTGTATCGTGGATGAAGCGGATAGCGTATTTATTGATGAAGCTCAAACCCCTATGGTTATCTCTCAAGAAGCTGAAGGGCTTATTGAAGCAGCCATAATTCACTGGGCAATTGAACAAGCACAGCAGCTTGTTGCAGACGTTGATTTTTCAATACTCGAAGCTGAGCATCATGTTGATATTGAAAAAATCCCTGTCAATAAAGAAATTCCACTTCCTCAGAATGTACGCCCAATATGGTATAACCATGCTTGGAAAATGCTGCTGATTAAACAAGCTTTGACGGCATTACACCTCTACCATAAAGACCAACATTACATTATTCAAGACAATAAAATTCAGATTGTAGACGAATCCACAGGACGAATCATGGCTGATCGTTCTTGGGAGCAAGGTCTACACCAACTGATTGAAGCAAAAGAAAAGGTAGAACTGACTAAAGGTCGAGATACGTTAGCGCGCATGACCTTTCAGCGTTTTTTTAGACGATATTTACTGTTATCTGGGCTCACAGGAACCGGTTTAGAAGTTTCAAAAGAACTCTGGATGATTTATCGCTTAAAAGTTTGCCAAATCCCGCCGAATATTCCATCTAAGCGTAAGCAATTTAAACATCATTATTTTAAAAATAATCAACAGAAATATATCGCGATTGCCCAGCATGCAAAAACAATGGCAGATGCAAATCGTTCTGTTTTGGTGGGTACGCGTAGTATCGAAGCCTCAGAAGCTATTTCCGAGGCCCTGACACAACTCAACATTGAGCATATTGTATTAAATGCGCGCCAAGATGCACAGGAAGCCGCCATCATTGCTGAAGCGGGTCACAGCGGAAAAATTACGGTAGCGACCAACATGGCTGGGCGTGGTACCGATATTAAACTGCGCCCAGAAACTAAACAAGCCGGTGGTCTACATGTCATTTTAACTGAATTTCATGAATCCGCTCGTATTGACCGTCAACTCTATGGTCGAGCTGGACGTCAGGGAGATCAAGGCTCATGCGTTGCCTATGTTTCAGGTGAAGATCAACTCATGCAACAAAATATCCAAGGGTTAATCTATCTACTCAATCTCATCCCTATCTATGTACTTAGACACTATTTTTTAAGTCTTGCAGTCAAACATATGCAGAAGAAATGTCAGAAACGAGCTTATCGCAATCGTATCTCAATGTTTAAACAAGATAAAAAATTAAACTCTCAAATTGGCTTTGCTGGAAAAATTTATTAAATGAAATACGCACTTGTTTTCTTCGCCACTCTCAGCTGTTCTACCTCAGTGCTTGCAGATTCATTAAATTTTGCATGTATGGTACAGCCTGCACAAATTGTTGAAATTCGCAGCCCGATTACAGGTATTTTGCAAAATATTCCAGTTAAATCCGGTATGCCAATTAAAAAAGGACAAGTTCTGGCACAAATCGAATCAAGTGTAGAAAAATCCGCTACGCAAACTGCATATTTTCGAACGCAATTACGCGGTTCAGCCAATACGGCACGTTCTAAAATCGAACATGCCGAAAGCAAAGTAAATCGTATGAAACAACTACTGGCGGAAAATTTTGTCTCAAAACAAGCCTATGACGATGCATATAGTGAGCTACAGCAAGCCCGTTCAGAATTGCAGACTGCACAGGAAAATATTAAACAGGCTGAATATGAATACAAACAAAGTCAGGCCGATTTAAATCGCAGAACCATTTATAGTCCTTTTAACGGCGTCGTGATACAACAATATATTTATGCTGGAAGTCTGGTAAATCCAACCGAAGGAAAAAATCCAATTTTAAAAATTGCACAAACAGACCAATTTAAAATTAATGCAATTATTCCATTAAAGTATTTTAATACAGTTAGAAAGGGACAAAAGCTAAAATTGATTCCCGAAGCTCCATTTGAAAAATATGCAGCAATCATTCAGCTTGACCATGTCGATCAGGTCATTGATGCAAGCTCTGGTACATTTAGTGCGGGTGCAACCATCAAAAGTAACAGTGTTAAATTCCCGAGTGGGATTCGTTGTAAGATGTATTTATAAAAATACATCTTACCCAAGAATGATTATTTTTCTAAAAACTTTAACCAACTATTTTCTGATATGGAGGTAATGCAGTACCCGCCTCTTCAACAAGAGTCATTAATACTTTATATTCTGCATAACTATTGTTTAAATAATCAAGCTCAGAGTCTTTTTTTTCATTACGAAGAATTTCACAATGATATTGATAACGTTTTTCGAGATAATCCTTATCTAACCCAAGTGCAATAATCATGAGTTCCTGTGACCAATGCATTTGCACGAGAATATGATCAATAACATCTCCATATGCCCAGGTTTGTAGACTTCTTAAATTGCCGTTTGCGAAATGCTGATGCAAAAAGTTTATAAATCGATCAAACTCCTGAAAAAATATTTTAAGCCCATAACTGCTTTCCCATCTAGAATTCAAGTTAAAATTTAATGCATAAAATTGTTCAGCACCTGATAGTCTTTGCATAGTATTTCTAATATCCGGGATATCTATTCTAATTTTAAGTTTCTTCGCAAATTTATGTTTCATTTCCTCTGTTAAGAAATGATTTGTAATATCCAAAGTCAGATCAATGTCTGGAGATTGAGTTAAACTCCACAATATAACTTTAAGTTGATAAAAAATACTGTTTTTATCACTAATAAATATGAAATGTCTCATTCCACTATTAATATTATTTTCAGCATCAGGGCGATTCCATTGAGGCTCAATAAAATCATAGTTTCGATAAAACCGATGTAACTCCAGATTTTTTAAAATAGGATGATGTAAACACCATAACTTAAACAATTCTTCTGCTTTCTTTATATTGCGAGGTGCTTCAATTTTGTCTAGCTCAAAAGACTGCTGCTCAGCACTCAGAGGTTTCAGAAAAGACGTTAAAACAGCTGTGACTGCATGATCAGGAACTTGTACAAGACCGATTCCCCACACTGAAAAGCGTGGTTCATAAAAACCAACCCCTGAATTCTGGACAGCCTCATAAAATACCCTGTACAAAGCATCGCCCTGTGCAACTATATCAAAATGTTCTAATTCTAATATCGCACATGGCTCAGCGGTGAGACCATGCTGTAAATTAATGCACCACTGCTGAACTTCCTTTGAAAAATATTCGCTGTAGTCAGAATTGGTGACTTTTTGAACCATATATTCCGCCCAATCTTGCAGCTTTTTACCCGCTGCAGGCGTATCTCGATGCTGTTGGTATAACTCATAAGCTACGCGCTCAGATTCATTCAGCGAAGGAATCTGAGCTGTAAAAATCTCAGGTTCCCATAAATAAATTGCACCTAATGACATTTCTTTGTCCTTAAATTAAATAATCTTATTAATTTAATTAAGACCTCATACTTTTAAAAGCATGAGGCCAATCTTTTCAATTAAAACAATTGTTTCCAGTTCTGTTGTGCAGTTTGTTCCAAAGATTTCAACCATGCATCTGACTGTTCTTCTTGACGGAGTAGAATCAGATCCTCATCTTCGTCTTTTGGTAAGATGCTCAACTCTAACTGAGTTGAAAGCAATGGAATTGAACAAGCCCACTGTGCTTTCACCGTCAAAGGAATCGATGCGATATGGTTGACCCATGTCGATACAAAACCGTTGACCAATCGCCAAGGGTTGATACACGCTTGTCCATCCAACATTTTCACTGCAATCGTCTTGAGACTACTCGCACTATGCTGGTTGCTCTGCTCGATTGCCGTCGCTTTTACTTGAATCGCCATATCTTGATTACGGCTACTTGCAAAGCGTAACTGCGTCCAATCCCATGTACTAATATCAATCCACTGCTGAGTTGAGTTAATCGTGATGTAGTTTGTTCCATCCGTCACGACCGTACCTTGACTAAAACCTGTCAGTTCTAATTTCATTCGCTCAGAACCATCGAGATCATTACTACGTGCCGCAATAATTGGTAAATACGTAGTCTGGCCGACAACAGCATAGACTTGGTTTGCAGTTGAAGTATAGGTTTCAACTAAACGAATATCGTTGATAAAGGCACTACGACCACTCAGATTTCCTTCAAGCTGCAAACGGATAGTTCGGTCACACCCATTACCCGCAAAGCTAATTTGATACTCCTGCCAGTTCAATGCGGTTTGTCCACTCGCTGCGTCAAACACAGCGATCTGTTGTCCGTCGACATATACCCCGACACGCCCCATATTTGCAGTTTGGCTTAACAAGCCTGCCATATCAAAGCTTAAGGTATAAGTCGTCCCGTTGACCGTATTTACCTGACGTTCAATCGCAGTTTGCTGATACAGTGCATCCTTACCATCATTCAAACGAATCCAAGCATTTGAACCCACGCCTTGTAAGCTTATATTTTGATTCGCAGCATTCTTCATTTGATCGCCAGAGTGCCATACTTCAAAAGCATCGAGTTTAAGTAACTGATCTTTTTGAGTCATCCAACCATCTAAACTCCAGCCATACACCACTGACGGGTTTTTATTGAGAATGGCATTATAAACACCTCCCCATTCAGTATGGAAAATCTCACGGCTCGTTAAAGCATTTTGTGATTGATGAGTTTCTAAACTTGGCGCATCTGCAACAGCTTCGATATATACCGTTAACTCATGAATCGCTGACGCAAGACTTGCATTAGATTTTTCAATACTGCTTGCCACCACTTGTAACTTCAGTTCACCGCTAAAGTCTTTAGGTGGTGTGAACTGTAGTGTGTTGAGATTCCAAGTGCTGATGTCAGCAACCGTATGCTGATCGGTCACCACAAACTGGTGTGAACCATCAGTTAACTTACTACCTAATGGCATGCCTGCAAGCGCAAGTTTAAGCTGTTCTGAACCATCTTTGTCCTGCAACTGAGCTGAGATACTAGACAACTGCATTGCCAAGTCTTCTTTGCCTCGATTCAGTGGCTTATTGGTCGAAAGTACAATGTTATCAATCATCGCACCTCGCCCACTTAAATGTGTCAATGGCGCATCAATATGAATTTGGATATTTTGCAGTTTACCCGTACCCACAAAACTAAATTGGATATTTTGCCAATTCAGCTGATCATTCGGACTGGTATTGGCATAAGTCGCAATACGTTTACCATCAACATAAATACCAATTTGGGTAAAGCATTCGCTAAAGCCTAAACGCCCTGCATAATCGAAACTGAGATTATAGCTACGCCCGAATTCAGTTTGTACATTACGCGCAATCCCCAAGGTTTGAGCTTGGAACAAGCCTGCATCATTGAGCTCTAACCAGTTATTACCATTACCAGCTTTTGCTTGAACTGTTTTAAGCTGACCATAGGCATTCTCCATGCGGTCGCCATTGCCCCAGATTTCAAAACCATCTGTACCAAACAGGTTGCAATCCAATCCTTTAAGTAATGTCCAACCCTCAAACATATTCTGTTCGATCAAGGTTGAAGTCAGGTCTGGGTTTGCTGCAGTTTCCCAACTGGTCTGGAACAAAATTTCTTGATTAGTAGTCGAACCAATATTTAGAATCGGTTGATCTGCAACAGCCTCGATTTCAATATTCAACCAGGTCATTGCACTGTAAAGCTGCCCATCAAAAGCTTTATAACCAACTTGTGCATAAATTGCTTTTTGATTACCAATACCTGCAATTGCACGATCACTGGCCTCATTCAAACTTGGCACAAAACGAATATGCCCAGCATTAGAATCGGCTTGATTGAAACGTGTGCCTACACTCACTAACTCCCACTGGTCATGGATAAACTGTTGTAATAAACCAGTTTGAGGGAGAGCACTAATTTCTATGCTTAAGACATCGCCATCTGTATCGAGCACAGCAAAATCAGACCATTTTAAAATCAGGACTTGGTCTTCTAAACCTTGAACAGTTTGAGCGTTTGCAGTTGGGGCATCATTTACAGAGTTAACCGTAATAGCAACCACAACCGTCTGAGATTTAAGCTCACCATCCGTTACATAGTAACTAAAGCTGTCTGCACCAAAGTAGTTGGCATTCGGTACATATTGATATTGTCCATTTGCTAATGGTTTCAACTGACCATTGAGAGGTTGTGAAACTAGTACAGGCGTTAAGACATCATGCTCCACATCTTGAGCTGTTGAAAGAAGATCTATCGTTACCGCACTATCTTCATTCGTCACTATCTGTTGTGCAAACAATGTCGGTGCATCATTTACTGCATTTACAGTAATCGATACGGTTACAACCTGCGAGTTTAGTGCATGATCAGTCACATAATAGCTAAAGCTATCCGTACCGTAATAATTTGCATGTGGCACATATTGATAACGTCCATCCGTCAATCGTACCAGTTGTCCATGGACAGGTTCCGTCACAATTACGGCATTTAATACATCGCCTTCTATATCCTGTGCTGTCGCCAGTAAATCAATGAAGACCGCAGTATCTTCGTCTGTGATCAGCGTTTGTGCTTGTAGCATCGGAGCATCATTCACAGCTTTGATATGAATCGTCACGCTGACCACTTGTGAATCCAGTTTTCCATCTGTGACATAGTAGCTAAAGCTGTCTGTACCAAAGTAATTGGCATTTGGTACGTATTGATAACGCCCATCCGCCAATTGTTCTAAACGTCCATATAGCGGCTGTAGCGTTATATGCGCGCCAAGTACATCACCATCGGCATCATAAGCACTTGCCAATGGATCAAAGATCACCGCTTGATCTTCATCGATCTCTATATCTTGTGTATTTAATACGGGTGCCGTATTTGATGCCAAAACATGAATACTAAAGGTATAAGGTTGGGAAGAATCTATACCATCGCTGAGTATAACCGTAAATGTGTCATCACCCACAAAATCCTTATCAACCAAATAGACATAATGACCTGTCGCAGCATCATAACTAATTGTGCCGTATTGTGGCTGTTGGGTGATTTGTACTGTCACTAGATTGCTTTCGACATCTTTAACGTAGCTATCAAAATCTAAGACCAGTGGTTCACCCGCAATAATTTCCCAATTTGGTTGTTGGCTAAAAATCGGTGCATCATTTACTGGGTTGATATCAAATTGTACAGTCGCAACTTTAGACTGCTGCCCATCGAGGGTGACAAAGTAGTAGCTAAATTGATCCGCACCAAAATAGTTGGCATGCGGTACATAGCTAAATTCACCATTGGCAAGCAAGACCAGCTCACCATGTTGCGGTGCAGTCACGAGTACCACGTTTTCAATTGATTTACCAATCAGTAAATCATTATCCAACACATTGCCCGTGAGGGTTGTATCTTCATCAAACTGGTAGTGATCATTCATTGCCAATGCTTCAGCAACTAAACGGATATTGCTAAGCGTGACTGAACTATCTGCTGCCCCAAAGCCAAGTAAATCAAAAGATAATAGAACTTCTCTACCAGCTAAAGCTTGGTCTAGGTTGATAAAGAATGTTTGACTACCATCACTGTTAATAACTCGCTCAATTCCTTGTGCCAAATAGTTTTGACCATTGGCTTGCAGGTTAAAGAGTGCATCTGATTGACTCAGATCATTCACTTTAAATAGTGCTTCGCCTGTTTTTGCATCCAGCAGCGCAACCTCAAAGGCATCATCTGGACCATTGTTATAGTCTGTTAGATGCTGATCTTTTACCGTAAATGTAAGGACTCGATCTTGTGCCCCGAGTTTAAAGGCTTGGGATAGATTGGTATGAGTCTGCTCAATTTCAGTAAGGATAATATCTTCATTGCCTTGTATCTGCACCGCACCTAGATGCTTCCATCCGGTTAATGTAGAACTTACGTTGTTAAACATATCCTGAATATTCAGATGTTGCTCACCCCATTCTCTTGCATTTAAATTTGGTACAACTAAACGGCTAATTACAAATTCATGTCCAACTTTGAAATGATTATCTAACTCATGCATATGACTCAGATCATTTAAATTTGGTAATATCCGCACTCCTGGCTGAATCAGACCTGTCATAATGTTATTTTGACTATAATTATCCGCATAACCTATAACATGCCCCAACTCATGTATCAGTACAGTTAACAAATCAATTTGTTTTCCTAAATCTGCCCGATTTGCCACACTATAATAAGAGTTAATAAAATTAAATTCACTAGATTCACCTGGGGTCTGGTCAATAAACCATCCCCATCCCCCTGCATTCTGAGAAAGGTAAATCTCCTTATCTTTTGTTGTATAGGCAATAGTACTATCATTAAGACTCTGGTCTAATTGCAGTCGAATATTCTCCAATAACGATGCATCTATACCAATATCTACCCAATATTGTTTGGCTTGTTCAAATACAGCCTCAATCTCGGACCATTGCATAATATCCACAACGCCATTATTCAAGCTCAGCAATGACATTGCTTGCCCTGACTTTTTAGGTAGTTTGATTTTGCTGTAGTCATCTAAGAGATAGCTTTTATGCGGTGAATTTGCATTATTGACATAGATTTGAACAGCTGTTTCTGCTGCATCCGAACTAAATCCAGCTGCAATTGCAATTGAATCTGCCGCTGCTTTATTTAAATCATAAGCTCTGACTTCCAGTTTAATTTCTTTCCGACTTAGGTATTTCCCTATATTTAAATAAACTCCATCAATAAATAAATCTTGTAAAATTAATTGACGCTCAATATCACTCAAGCCACTATCACTTTTAATTAATCTTTCAATTAAATCAATTGAGTTAACATTTAGCTTTAGCTGTAAATTCCTACTGGAATCTAATAAAGCCCGATATAAATAACGTTGATTGTCTGTAAAAGCAACTGCATCATAAATATCCTTACCATCTTTCTTACCATCTATTATATTTTTCATACGATCATCACGAGTTGATTTCGCTTCGATAATGGTAAATTTTTTCTCAGTGCTATTCCATTCAAGGAAATCAAAAATCCCCGAAGATTCTTGTCCATTCTTCGTCTGATAAGGAATAACATTACTGCCATTCTCATATAAAGTATAACCAATCTGAGATAATATTTTACGACCACTCCCTTGATAAATACTCTCTAAGTCATTTTCAAATGCTTTACCTACAACTTGTGAAATTAATAAAGCTTTAGCTGTAAGTTTTTCATTTTCTCTACTGATTGAAGCTAGATCTGAGAACCATTGACCATTTATCTTTGAAACATCATCACCATTTATCTTCGCTTCAGCTTCAAGCTCAGCCCAATACGAGTCTGCATAAGCAGCCGCGTCACTATGGTTTTTATCATCTTCTTTTGCATTTAATCCTTTCACAATTGAAGAGTACTTAAAGGCCTTATCAACAACATAGCCCAAGTTATTTACGATCTCTTTAAATTCATGAGTTAAAATTGAATTAAATCGTTCTTGATTACTAAGAGCCACAGTACTAATACTAATCTTTAATGGTTGCAAGAAAAATTGTAAGGGGTTAATAAAATCGCCCCACTTCGTAAAACGTAAATAATGTCCTGCTAATAACGTCGCTTGACCACTCTTATATTTTGCAGTTATTTCATTTTTTCTCTTTTCATCTAAAAACTCATTGTTTGTAACATATTGGTTTAAAATAGCGTCAGAACGATCCTCTTCAAACACAACTTTTATTGTATAAGACAAAGCTTCTATCGCTACTTTATTCCCTTTAACATCATCTTTAAATAACTGATCTAATAACTGTTTTAGCTCATCAGGTAAATAGTCATTAAAATACTGTTTCAAGCTAATAAAAATACTAAATAAACTCTCAGCAGTTGTATTCATATGATCAGCAAGCTGTTTTAAGCTTATTGTTACATCATAACTAACCTCCTGAAAGGTCGCTGTTTTTTTAGAAGTACTTGGATTCGATATATTTTCTTTATCCGTCACCCCAATTGAGGCAAATCCAAAAAGCTCCTTTTTCGCACTTTCCAACATGGTTTCGAGAGTTTTCTTTTCCCCATTTTCCTTATAAATTGCCTGATATCCTTGTTCTTCAAGATAGAAAGTACCACCTATAGAAATAGTATTAGGTTCTTTCTTTTTCGCTTCTGGTTCCCCAGTCGTAACATCTGTAAGAACAGTTCCAACAGTTAATGCAAGTAATAAAATCTGTAGTGATTTAAGATCTTTATTATCTAAAATTGGACCACCAACAATGACACCTGTACCTGTTACAGCTCCAACGGTTAGGACCCGCTTATAATTTGCTTTGTTGATAATCTGGAGAGCAGCTTTATAATCCACAGCCTTTCCTGCTTTTACCAGCATTTCTCTTGCCAATTTTATTTGCTGTCCAGCCTTTTTCATAGCATCTTGGAGTTCTTTAGCTTTTAATACATTCTTCGCTTGGTTGATCAACATTTCTGTTGGTCTAAAAATGCCTAATGATGTTTTACCAGTTCCAGTAGAACCAACAATTTTTCCAGCAGGGAACCCAAGTGCGATTGAAGCCTTTTGAACATCAGAATCACTAGTCGATTTAAAATCTTCAATAACTTGCTCAAGTGAGATTTTAGAAAAATCTAGTGGATTCCCCGAATCATCTACAACTTTAAGCTTAGATTTAGGAATCTCAATATTAAATTTCTTAATGATATAAGCGAGTAATTCTTTTTCCTTTTGATGTAGGAACTCCATTAATATTGCAGCAGTGTGTAAATCATTAGTTAAAGTATTCTTTAACTGATTTAAAAACTCTCGAGTATGAGAAACAATTTCTTCAGTATTCTCTTGTAACTTATCAGCATCAACAGTAATTGTTTTTAGCAGCTTTAATGCTAAAACCATTCTTTCATCTTCAGCTGTATAGTCCGTATGAATTAGTTTCAGAATTTCTTTCTGAACAGCTGCGATGAAATACATTGTAGAAGCTTGATTTCGGATTAAATTAACCTCCTCTTCTTGAGTTAACTCAATATTATCATCCTCTTCATTCTGTTTATCGCCATCTTTATCTTCAAGATCATCTAAAGAGAAAATACCGATTTGATCATCATAGTAATTTTGATAGCTTCTGTGCCATTCAAAAACACTTTGCTGGTTTTCAGTTAAATCAAATTTTTTCGGCATAGCTTCTGGAATTTCTATATAACGTGTTTCGTAACGATTTAGTTCATTTAATACTCGTTTTTTTCCAGATCGATCAAGCGGAATGTCCATTCCTAAGCCTTTATCTCGATGGTTAATTGCTGCATCGAGAAGCCCCTTCAAATCCCATGAATATAGCGTTTTATAAGATCTCCAGACTTTTTCTTCTGGTACATATTCATCATATTGCCAAACAATACTTTGTAACAGACCTTGTGCAGTAACTGCTAATGTTTGTACAGCTCCACCAACAATTGGAGTTGTAGCACCTAAATATACAGGAACACCAAAAGGATCTTCGATAATTCCAAGCTTACCTCCTGATTGGACCGGTTTAGTTTGGTTTAACCAATCAAATTCATTAAAGTCAAAATTATAATCAGCTACAATGGCATATAATTTACCTTTGTATACAGTTAGCACCATATCTGTTGCTCGCTGTATATCTAACCTCATGAAATAATCTCTATAAGAATAGCTCGTTCCAGGTACTTCAGGTCGAAGCGAGTTCGGTGCTAGAGTTGTTGCATCTTTAATATCGCCAGTACGTACATCAAGATCTAGTTTTATTGCCATAAAACCTCGCCCATGATCATTCGTAGTTGATAATAGGAACTCCCCTGGTAATACTCCTGTAATTAACTTATCTGGACCTCTACCTTTATAAGATGGAAGTTTAGAACTATCAACAACAAATGGATCTTTAGATAGCCCTACTTCATCTACATAATTACCATCAACATCGATTCTATTTAGATCCAGAATATAAATATTGCCTTGGTCAAAATTTGTTTTAAAGCCTAGAGCCTCACGGATATTGGTTGCAGCTATAGCAAGATAGCGATCATAGCTTAAAGCCATATCAGACAATCCAAACTTAGATGGGAGTTTTACGTTAATTTTTTGCTCAGTATTTAAATAATCATCACCATACGTATCTATATTCACACGAACTAACGAATTACCATCATTTCCTTCCGCTATATATAACCAAGATTGGGTGGCAATAAGACTTCGAACACTACTGATATTCTTTAACTGAATGGTATATACAATATTATGAGAGTGCATATCCATTACATAGATTAACCCCTTAACACCTGCAATAAATGCAGTAGAACCATCAAGACTAAATGCTATTTGATCATCGTAATGACTGACAAAATTTAAAGGTTGACCCTTTTCATCTTCAGTAATTTTTCTAACCACCTCAAGCTCATCGACTTTATTAGTCTGTTTGACAATCTTTATAGAATCTCGCCCTGAAGTTAATACAGAGTAATTTTTTATATTTTCTTCACTGTAGTAGGATACAAGCTCACTATTAACGGGAACACTATATTGTTTTCTGACTCCATTCTCATCAACATAAATTGAGTATCTTTGTACTAAAATATAATGCTGAGATAAAGATATTTTCTTACTAACATCTAATTCTATTTCCGATTTAGACAAATTAATATTATTTCTACCAATATCATAGATGTGATTAATCAACCCTCTGTCTGGATTTTCTTCAGTTGAAATAACACCACTTTCACCTTTTGGAATAATCCAAACTTTGAAATTAAAATCATCAATTTTAGCACCCAATGGTATTAATTTATCCATTGAAAGTTTAATTGTATTTTTATCCTTATCCTCATTAATTTTATAAGTAATTTTATTTATTTCCGGAGTGTTTCTCTGAATATTACTTTTAGGAATTTCAACAGAAATTTCATTGTCTTTCATTTCTATAATTGGCTTGGAATGATAGCTTCCTTCTAGCGTATAATTTATAAAATTAAAATTAGTTGAATAATCCCACATAAATGCTCCCATGAGAGCTAAATACCCCCCACCAAAAGCGATATTCATGAGGTTATTAATGAATACTCCATAATCAAAAGAAGCACCTCTTACTTTCATTTCACCGTTCTGTTTATTTATAGATGAAACTGCTGTAGTAACAACTAATGTTCCACTAACTTGAACACCAGTATATGGCGGGCTGGCAGTTTTCGCTGTTCCATCTGCCATAATGTAGCCATTATCGACTAACCACCAAATCTCCTTTTCAATACCATTTTCATCAGTAATGACTCCTTTTCTCCAGAACTGTACCTCCATTCCTTCTTGTATAATTTCAGCCTTACCTGTCATAGGATTAATATATTCACTACCAACTTTTAGTGATAGCTGAATTGGTAAGTTGGCTTGGCTATCACCGACATTAATTTCAACTGCAGCTAACGCAGCTAAGTAATCCTTAGCTGGAGGAGTAATTCCCAACTCATCCAATGATCTAGCCTTGATCGAAACTTCAGTACCTTCTTTTACAGCACCTGGCGCAACCATTAAAATATTGCCTTGTTCATCCTGAACCACAGCACCTTTCTTGGCATCTACGACCGCAGAACCAATTTCAGGCTGTTGAATAATCAGGCTAAAGGTATATTGGTGGCCTTTATTGATCACTGTAACTTGTGCAATACCTGTTGCTTTTGCATGAATCAGACCATCAGCACTAATTTCTGCAATACTGCTGTCGCTGATATAGTATTTAGTACCAGCAGAAGCCGCAGAAACCTTATTCCCATCAACATCGGTCACTTTAAGTTGACGCTCACCATTGAGTGGTAAAGTCACTGCTTTTGGATAAACATCCACTTCAAAGCCATTGTCATCCAGCTCTGGTTCATCACCATATAAACTGACTGAAATTGCATTCACCCCTTCAATACCACGAGCAGATACATGAATTGTTGCGATACCAGCTTTTTTGGTCGTGATATTACCTTGCGCATCTACAGTGAGCACATTCGGGTTATCACTGACAAACTGCAAATAATCAGCCGTTAAGATAACGCCACTTTCATCTTCAAAGTCACCTTTGACTTGTAAGGTTGCTCCATTACCCAGCGCCAATGCCGCCAAACGTTCGACATGAATTAAAACTAACTTGGCATCACTCACATAGATTTTCAGTTCAATTGGCTGACCTTTGCTATAACCATCATCTGCTTGTAGTGTTACTGTCGCATAACCTGAGAAGCCTGCTTCTGGTTTAAAGCTAAGATTCTTACCATTTGGTGAAAGTTGAGCAATACCATGTGTATTACCTAGAATATTCCAGTAAACCGTATCACCCTCACGATCAACTGCAATCTGCTCCAATGCACCGCTCACCGATAAATCTGTATGCGTTTTTAAAGCTTGTTTGCCCTGTTCGACCACATTGACTGGGGCTTGGTTTGATTTCCAACCATAGTTGGCATAGAGAACTTGTAAATCGGTATTATTGACAACGCCATCACCATTTAAATCAAATTGCTGTTGTCCTGCTTGTGCTTGTTGCCACAACGCACTATCTAAGCCATCGACATAGCCATCACGATTTAAATCACCCACTATAGATAAACGAACCGCAACTGAACCTGTTCCTTTTACAGCCAACTGCTTAAAGCCTGCCGAAGTGATTCGAACCAAGGTAATGGTACGATCACCATGTCGCTGTTGCGACACAATGTTTGTATCTGCAACAACAATGTCTTGAACATTACCTTGTGTTTCTATTGCCACTAACACAGCACCAGTAGCACCCATTGCTTTAATGGTAGATGCCAATTCTGACTCACGAATCGCAAAGTCAAAATACTGTGTTTGACTGGTCAACTCACCCTGCCATTGCGGCAAAGATTGGTTTTGGTTGAGCCAATCTACACTTGCACCCAAATAAGCTGTGGTTTTTTCCAGACGGACTTCACCTGTAGATGAGTAACTATAGCGTTGAACCACTTCACCTGTAATCAGGTTACGCACCAATTCCAGCTGATTCGATTGATTGTATTTATAGACTAAGCTGATCGCCTTCGCTTGCGCATCTAGACCAATCACTTGGCTGACACGCCCTTGGCTGTCACGTTTAAACTCAATACTTTGTGAGCTTTGACCACCGACCAATACGATATTGTTTTGGCTCACCAACCATTGTTCACCATTGGTGAATGTGACAGACAATACTTTGCCAGTTTGATCTAGTACATAACGCGTACCATTTGGTGCAGTTAAGCTGAAATAGCTTGGTGCCCATGCGAGTCCTGTCGTTTCGTTATATAAGCTTTGCCCTTGTTGAACAAGCGTATCTGTATGTAAATCAAATGCTGTATGTGCGGTTAAACGCCAGCCTTGGTCATTACTAAATTGTGGAGTGAGTTGACGAATACCAGTACTTGCCCCATTTACATATTGGGTCTGTAAATTCAAGCTAAAGCTTAGATATTGCGTTTGTATTGCATGGGCACCTGTCATTGCCTGAGGAATTTGCAGCCAGACTTTTGCTCCAGTTTGCCATGCTGCAACGCCGCCCACACTATTGGTCAACCGTTGATTATGTGTCAACTGAGTATCAAATAATGCACTGCTCCAGTTAGAGAAATCGCCCTGTACACCTGCGGTAATTGAACGAACTAAATCAAGTGTTTGTGACCCAATCTGTAACGTTGCATCCACATGACTGGCTTGATTCAATTGTTTTGCACTGCTGCTAATTTCAATATTGGCATAAAGTTCTTCAACACGACCAACAAGGTCCCACGCTGTCAAACGTAACTGATAAACACCATTCGCAAGTAATGCTGGATTTAAAGCAAAAATATTGAGGTTTTGATTAGTTTGTACTGCTTTAAGTGCAATCTCTTGTAGGCTCTGCCATTGTAATGTCCCAGTGCTGTTACGCGCTATTTCTAGCTTATAGCCCATCAACTGCTGTTCTTTGATAAACGCCATCAGCTCAGTCGTGCTTTCAATCACAATCGGTGCTGTAGTGATTGCAGCACCACTCAGCTGGCCTTGCCATGTTAAAACAGGCGCGACGTTATCCGATGGATCTTTGACTCGGATTGTTTCAGTTCGTTGCTGACTAAATCCATCAATATCAATAGTTGTCGCCCGAATTTCAATCAATCCTGGTTGCTGTCCAGTCAGTTTAATACGACCGGTCGAATCTAAAGTGACTGCCTGCCATTGATCCGTACCTAATGCACTACCACGTACTTCAATCACAGTATTCGCAATGGCACTGAAGCTATCTGCTCGTACCGTTGCTGTCACAATTTGTCCTGCAACAACAGGAATAGCTGGGGTCGTCTCGATATGTAAGTCGGGTTGATATGCTTTCTGCTCTGCAACAACATTGAAGGTTATTGCTTGGCGGACCGTATCATAACCATCTGAAATACGTGCATAGAATACAAATTTTCCAACTTGACCCGCACTTGGTGTCCATGACAAACGCCCTGAAGTCGCATCGTAGTAAGCACCTTGCGGTAACTGTTCAAAACTGACCGTAAGCGCTTGGGTTTGTACTGTACCATCTACATCTGAAACATAGATATTACGTTTGTCGCTTAGGCTATTTTGAGCAGCTTTCAGCACATCTAATTGGAACGCTTGGCCGACCAATAGTGTTCGATTACTGCTCTGAATGGTAGGTGCTTTATTAATATCCAATACACGGACTTGAACCGTTTTAAGTACTGAAAGCTGACCATCGCTCACCATAAAAGTAAGATCAAACGCTTTCTGATCGCTTAAAGCATTATTTACCGTGTCTTGTGCAGGTGTCCATTCAACATAGCCTGTGGTTGCATCGACATAGATGCCCGCTGGTGTATTCGCATCATGTACTAACTGATAACGTAACGCATCATTATCGCCATCTTGGGCCAATAAATTAAATGAAAGGGTTTCACCTTCATATACCAGTTGTAATGGTACGCTGGTAAATACAGGCTGTTGATTCACATTGGCAACTTGGATTTGAATATTACGATTGAGCTGCGCACTCCCATCCGTCACGCGAACACTAAAGTTATATTGACCTAATTGCGTTGTCCCTAAACTGCTTTGTGCAGCAAACATGGATGGCAACCACTTAAATACAAGCTGGCTTTGACCATTCCCTAGTGCTTGCGTTGTAACATTGACCCCTCGAGGTAAGGCACTAAAGGACCAATACAATTGATCTAAGTCTGCATCCTTGACCGTCATCGTCCATGTCAACTGCTGACCTTCTTGGGCCTTCAGAATAATTTGATCAGCTTGCTGTTCTACGCTACCACCTTGTTGTACCTGAACATCAAGCAATTCTGGTGCAAGATTGTTTGCACGTACGACAATACGAATATCCTGTGCTACTACATTCGGTACAGCAACAAAGCCTTCAGGCACGGCATAGCCTAAATCTTTAGGTGGTAAGCCCTGATCAGAAACTTGGACACTTAAATCATATTGGCCAATTTGGCTCGCAGTTGGAGTCCAAACAATTTCAGCATAACCATAAGTGGTACTTTGCAGAAGTTGAGCACCTGCAGGTAGACCCTGCACGATATAATTCAAGGTATCTTGATCTAAATCAATTACTGCGACTGGAATACGAATTTGTTGCCCCACCACAGCGACATTTCGTGTAGGCACACTGAGGCTAGGTGCTTCGCTATAACTTCTTACCGTCACAACAAAACTCTTACGCTCAATCAGAACTTGATTAATATCACCATCACCATTGTCTTTTGCGGTTACGGTAATGGTGTAATCACCACGATGTCCGGCTTGAGGTGCAAAACGAATCACCCCTTTAACATGACTACCAGACTGGACTTGGGTATAGGTTGCAAAGTTTGGTAAGCCTTCAATTTGTAGTTCAATTGGATTACCGTCTTTATCCGTTGCCGAGACAGGAATCTCAATGACAGCACCTTTATCCACAATTACACTTTCAAGTGCACCGATCTCTGGAGTACGGTTTGCATTGAGCACATTAATGCTAAAGGTACGCTCTGTCGACAGTACTTGACCTGTTCCATTGCCATCATCTGTTGCAATGACCTTCACCTTATAAATACCCGCCTGTTGATAGGTCGGATTCCAATAAATTTCCAAGGTTTCAGGATCAAATGTCGCACCTTCAGGTAAACCTGTCACTTGATATGTGACCGAGGCAGGCACATCAGACATCTGAACAGCCTGGCTTTGAGGGTGTGATTTAAACGCGGGTTCAAAGCCAGGGTTATCTGGGTCAAATGCAAAAACACTTAAACGGAGACTTGCCCCCTCCAATACCGTCCATGTCGGGCTAGATTCGAACTGTGGCGCAGCATTGGCATTGTTTACCACCAATGTGAGTGTTTGAGTTACAACAGTACGTACAGGAATGCCCCCATTAGTTGGGGTATAAGTTGCCACTAAACGAATTGGGATCTCATAGTTACCCGCCTGAGCATAACCTGGGGTCCATTCTAACCATCCGGTTTCTTTATTCAGGATAGCGCCACTTGGTAGCCACTCTGCACTATAGCTTAGTTTGATTTCCTGTCCAGAATACTGCATCAGTCCATGAGGTAGATTACCTGCCAGTTGTAAACTAAAACGTTCACCTTCCCGTAATTGCTGTGCTGCCACAGGCAAGAGCACTGGTTTTTCATATCCTTGCTTGACCGTAATATTAAACTGGTAACGACTTTCATGTTTGGCATCTGAAACGACCAACTCAACATTTTCATAATAACCCGCTTGGTCAAACGCAGGTGTCCATGTCAACCTCCCAGTTGCAACGTCGAATTCAGCACCCGCTGGTAAATTACGTACCGCCATGCTCAAACGATCGCTGTCTTCATCCGTAGCTAACAATTGTTGGCTCAGGCTTTGACCTTCTGTTAAAACAATATCTCTGATTGCAGCAATAACAGGGACATGATTTGCCCCATCCACCTGAAGCTTGAGACGTTTAAGCGCAACGCCCCCTCGACTGTCGACAACTTTCAACAAGATCTCACTATCCACTCGATCTTGAGTTGTTGCTGTCCAACGAAGTTGCGCATGTGCTTGATAACCTTGATCAGAAGGTTGTCCCGTTGTGGTTGCATCAATACTGACACCTTGAGGTGCCTCAACAATGCTCCAATAGAACTGATTACCATCTTGATCAATCGCGGTTAAATCTAAAGCCCAGCTTTCATTCACTTTAGCCTTAAGCTTCGTCTCATCAAAGTGAATCACTGGCGGTTGATTATCATAAGGAAGTGCATAAATCTGATGTGCTAAATCAAATTTTAATAAACGTGCAGCATCTTTAGACACGGTTAAGTCTTCTGCTTTCACCACAGAGACCGTAATACCCGTTAAACTTTCACCAGCTTTTAAACTGCCGCCATGGGCTTGTAAATAACCACTAATATCCAATAACCACAATTCACTCTGTAATCCTTGACCTTGTGTTGCCGAAACAATGCCACCATTAAAGTAGTGACCCGGATCAAGCAACAATAATAATGGGCCTTGGATACTATCCTGACCAATATTGGTCAGTTTCACATCATAACTGACCGTACCATTGAGACGATCGGCACGCGTTTTTTCAAATTCAATGTGAACAAATGCGCTGTAATCGGTGACTGTCGTAAATGCTGCGGTATAGACCCCCTCAAGACGAGTCTGTTTCGCACTTTGTAGGTTCGATGAGACCTCAAGTCGCCATTGACCTGCTGCAATATTTGGTAAAGTCAATGTCACGCTGTTGGTTGCTTTATCCCATTGCACTGATTCAGGCAGCAGAACTTGATTGATATTTTTACCAATTCCGACAATACGATAGTTCGCTGGATTCAATACACTCGCAACATCTGTACTATCATTTCCATTGTTGCCCAACCACATCGCCTGATCAAAGCTTAAAGTTGCATGACTCAACGGAAGAGGTAAATATGCTCCATCCTGAATTGAGCTAGCAATCACCGTTGGTGCTTTAATCAGTGCAATCTCGTCAATACGATTGGTTTGTGCCACCAAAATTCGCTGATCATGAGTGATAATAATGGACTCGCCGCGTGAACCACCTTGCGCCAGTTGAATAGCCTGACGTTTGGCTAAGCTGATCATCCAAACAGCAGCATTGTCTTGCTTGAGCAGTGATTTGCTACTACTGGTGAATTGTTGACTGTTATTGGCAGAAGCAAATAATAAGCCTTCAAATGCGGTGTCCTTTTGTCCAAACACCAAACTATCAATTAAACCATTGAGAGTGTATTCAATCTCAGCCCGCCCTTTAGTTTTACCTGTCAGCGGTAGACTAATGATATCGGTCTTACCAATATGAGAAAGAATATTCGAACTTGTCCAACGTACAGCCCATAAGCGGCCATCTGGTGCAAAACTTAAATCAGAGACCAAGGCATTAGAGAAGTGCGTCCATTGCTGTCCTACTGGCGCATGAAGATCAAAAATCTCAATCCCATTTCCAGATGAAACATAGAGTCGATCTGTTTCTGGCTCAACAGCTAAAGCATGGGTTAATGGCTCATTCGCAGGACCTTTAATACGCTCAATAATCTGACCAGTCGAGTAATCCAGTAACCAAAGCTCTTGGCCCGTCAACACCCATAATTGCCCTTTTGAATCGATCGCCATATCCATAATCGGCTGATCAAAGGTATAAAGTGGTTTTTGTTGTGTGCCGCCGTCTGTTGCATAAATAAAGAGTTGATTACGATATTGACCTGCACTCACGAGAATGCGGTGGTCTGGCAGTTCAACCATTGCCATTGCACCGACTTCGCCCTGACTCGCATTAAAACCACTCGCAAAAGCATTGAGACTAAACGGCGATAAAATTGAGTTTAAATCGGTACTTTGATTTTTATCAATTTGACCTGTTAAACCTTTTTGCGCTTCGACAAAAATAGCGTTATTTAAATAACTTCGATCTGGCGTTGCTTGAGGTATTTGTGTTGTTTGTTGCAGAGATTCATTGCTGCCCAATTCTGTCAATAATTGCTGTCTAGAACCATCATCTGGTAAAACTGAGTTGGTTACTTTAGCAACCTCTTGATTTCCTGCAATATCCGTTGCCACTGCCAAGAATTCATATTGAACACCCGCCTTTCCAATAAACAGCAACTCACCTTTTGCTTGCACCAGTTGCTTTTGCCAGATTTTGAAATCACCACCATTTTCAGCAACATAAAGAGTGACATGTTTGATACCACTGCTATCGTCTTGCGCAGACCACTGTACTTGGTAATGAACTTGGTTCGCATCTGTACTTTGCTGTGAAACAACTTGTAGCGTTGTTACAGGGCGTTGATTATCTAAAACATATAATGTGGTTTGGCTATCCACTGGTGGGGTATTATTGAGGTAAATGCGCGCCTTTGTCTCAATCTCTTCATTCGACTTTGCGGTTTCAATCGATTGAATGGTATACCCAACAAAACCTTTACTATTTCCATCTAATTTTAATAAACGGTGTAGATTCTGGGTTGAAAGCTCGCCTGTATTTGGATCAATGGCTTGGATCAACCAAGTAACAACGCGATTTTCTGCATCAATACCTGCACTCACACGCAAGATAAAACCAAGAGTGCCAGTGAAATCAAAATCACTGCTAAAACTGCTCCGATTTTCTGGAACATGAATATTGATATCCCCAATCTTCATATCCGTTAAACGAAGTGTATATGGGTCCAGTTGCTCATCAATTGCTGTCACTAAACGAATTTGATGCAATGATTGTTCAGCTGTATTCTGGAAGCTGATCTTGAATGGTAATGCAGTTTCACTCGGAACATAGCTTTTACCATCGGTATGCGGCATCACGGTTGGGCCTTGTACATGTACAGCATCCGTATTTACAGCCGCCATTTGCTGAAGATATTGCGTTAAGGCAAGTGCCTGCGCCCCAATAGGGTTAAAGTCTTCATCCAACAATCCTAAATGGCGTAAATATTCCAGTTGTGATTTACCACCTGCAAAAATATTAAAATTGATGAAGTGTTTATTATTTTCACTATTTAAAATCAGATCTTCAGGCTTAATATTCTTAGGTACTGGACTTAATACAAAACCACCATCTTCACTTGTACGTGTTTCATAATACTCAATTTGAGCTTTAAGCGCCGCAGGATCACCCGCCCATTTCGAGGTATCACCATACCATTTTTGCATTTGCTCAAAGAATGACAAGACACTTGCTTTGGTTTGATAATTTTCGCCCGCTTTGGCCAACAGAATACCTGTTGCTAAGTTTGCGGTGAGACTAAGAACCTGAACGCTCTCTCGAATCGCGGGTGCCTGATTTTCAGGACGTAATAATCCCCCTTCTTCTAAGGCGGCAAGCCAACCTTGCACCCATTGTGTTTCATCCGCAGCCAATGCTTTCAGACTCACATTGGCAGACGTGTCTTTTAAAATCGCATCACGCATTTTTAATGCATGTTTGATTTGATCCTGAATAAATTCAGCACGTGTAATTGGTGTGGCAGCAGCGGCAATATTAAAGCGGAAATCTAGGGCTAAAAGCTCATTTTTGGTTAAACGCTCTTCTGGATCCAAGAAGCGAGTCGCTAAACCAGCTGCAATTTTATTGAGATCATAGACCCCATTGTTCAGCAAACCTTGTGCTTTCCAATCAGGATGGATCATGTAGAGTTGTTCACGTAACCCTTCAAAATCCATATTGATCCATTCTTTCAGACCCGGATAGGTTTTGATATTGAAAGTAAAGCCAGTGAACCCTGAAGCATTGACGTCAAAAGCATAGCCTGGTGCTAGGTTAATACCTGAGGTATTTAATGTGCCGTCTAAATTCGCCCAAGCAATTTGATTCAGTTTATTTTTATCGGTTGGTGTGGTGCCATATTGTTGGGTATTCGCCTGATCACCAAGGATCGCACCAGAAGGTTGACCACCAACATTTGAACCAAAAATAATGAAAGGCAGATTTAAACCTTCAATTAATGATTCATTATAGCCCATCTCCACCGCACCAATATCCAAACGAACATATGGTGTATCGACGTTGGTGAGACTTTGCAGAGAAACACTATAATTACCCGTTTCACCTGGGGCAATTTGACTCGCGCCACCTAAGCCGATGGTCACATCAGGCTCAATGGCACGCTCTACCAAGTAACGATATGGCTCTACAATTCGATCACCATTCGGATTCGTCACCACAATATCATACAAGCCATGCGGGACTTGACGAAGATCAAATACAGCTCGGATATGTGTAGCATCAAGTACTTGCCAACGCTCTGGTTCTATTTCAAATACACCTGGACGGCTCAGCTTAACTAAAGCACCAGCCGAGAACTGCGCCCCATAAATGTCCATCGTGACCCAGCGATAATCATTCGTCCCGGTTCCACCTTGATCTGGTGTGACTTTCGTAATCGATAAAGGTAGGGTTTCTGCAATAATTTTTGCTGGTGTATTTTTGGCAGAATTGCTTGATTTCACTAGAATATAATAAGTACCCGCTTTCGTCGTTGGTACCAA
Organism: Acinetobacter sp. NIPH1876; assembly: GCF_022808535.1. NCBI lineage: Bacteria > Pseudomonadati > Pseudomonadota > Gammaproteobacteria > Moraxellales > Moraxellaceae > Acinetobacter > Acinetobacter sp. NIPH1876. The sequence goes on along the minus strand of NZ_JALGBR010000005.1, from coordinate 110,535 downwards.
TAATTCTTGGTCAGGTGAATTTGCTAAAGTATAGGCATAATCATATTGCCCCGTACTCGGTACGCCTTCATAACGAATGTATATTTCATTCGAGCCACTAAGTGCACTCGAATCTAAACGTACACGTAAAGTTTCACCTAAACCAACCTCAAGTTTATAGAGATACTGATCACCACTGCTGAGTGTCAAATCTGTATTGGTATTGAGTAATAGTTTAGGTACCGTCACCGTAAATGTTGAGGCTGAAGCAGCTTCATTATTTGCTTCTGCCGGTGCAATATTTAAACCTGTTTCAGTATAAACAATGCTCCCCTCATACACTTCATTATAAATATCGGGACGGACAACAATATACCATTGACCATCTTGAACCGTCGGTAATAGCGCCTCAATGAAACCTGTATATTGTTGCTGCGCTGCCAATCCACCTTGATGAGTGAAACGGCCCAATAAAATATCCTGATTATCCCAAGTATTATTTCGAGATAGATAAACGGCATCAGACCACTGACCATGTGCTTGATAGTCTGCGACATTTTTAACGATATACTCAACGCGAATCTTCTCACCCGTTTTCGTTTGCGCTGGCAATACAATATCGCTGACTTGTAAATCAACAGGGTCAGGTTGAATAATGAGTAATGGCTGTTCAGCAGCAAGAGTGTTATTGAGATCATTTTCAAACTCTAAAACACTGCCTGTTGCTCCATCGCGATAATAAGCAGGATCTGTCACTACAAAGACATAATATGTCCCACTCATCTCAGTTGAAATCTGGGCTTGAATTGAGGCCGAGTACTCAGCATTTGCCGCTAAGCCGCCACTATGATTCACAAAGCCTAAAAGTTTATCTTTATTTAAATCAAGTACTCGGTCAGAAGATAAATAAATCAAGTCTGTCCACGAACCTTGATCTGATGGCGTTTTTCCACCAAGATTTTTTACGATATATGAGATATCGACTTTTTGACCTGAAATCACACTAGTTGGGCTAGTTACAGTACTTACTTGTAAATCTGGTGGACTAACATAGTTAATCGTTAGAGCAATCGATTTTTCGTTATTACCTTCATCCTTAAATTCTAAGACAGCCCCTTGATCATAGAAGGGTATTTTATCAATAACATCTAAACTTTTACGAATACTTGAAGATACAGGTTGATCATAATCTTTAACATAATTAGTATCCGCTTTTATAATAATATTAAAATGACCACCAATTGCTGTTGGCAAGGTAAAGGTCGCTGATTGCGTATAGCTTTGTCCAACTTTTAGGACATCGATTTTCCCCTCGACATTACGAATAAGCGTCTGCTTAATCTTAAATCTGTACTCATATTCACTCCCCCGATCTACAACAGGATAGTCAGACATATCAATCGTCTGATCAATTGATAGATAAATACCATCATACCAACCTGTTACACGAGTATCCCGAGTTCCTTCATTTTTCACTACCCAAGTAACCGTAACCGTTTCACCTGAATTCGGATTGGAGTTTGAAATTTGGATATCCTGAATGACTAAATCTGGCTCGCGGTAAATAATATCTAGAGAAGTCAAAGCTACATTATTTTGTATGAGATTATTTTCAAATACCGCTTTTTGATAAGACTCTAAAGTAGCTTCATTATATTGGCCACTAGTATTATCGGGTAAAAAATATAATCGACCATTGGAGTCCAGCTTAGCGTCACTAAATACATAGATATAATATTGACCATCATAACCAACAGGCACATTGAATTTCCCGGTTGTAGTATAGCTTGCCCCAGCTTTTAAACCCTGTGCGTTGGAGTGAACAACAGAACCTATCACTGTTGCATATTCTGGTCGATATTCAGGATAAGCACTGATGAGGATATAATCAGTCCATAACTGTGTACCTGACCAAACATCTGCCCCTTTATTTTCGACAGTCCAAGAAACATTCACTAACTCACCAGAAAATACTTGCTGATCGACCAGCACGTTGGTTACAGCTAAATCTGATATTGCTGCTGTCACACGTGAAGCGACTGCAGCAATATTGTTTTCTTTAACTTTCTCTTGCTTGACCTTATCGTTTGTGTCTTTCAGTTGCTTACTATTGGTCTGAACAACTAACTGTAAACCTGTCACTGATGGAGCCAATAAAGGAATAACCTGCTCTACAGTGTAAGTTTCGTTGTAACCCAACTTTCTAGTTTGAATAAATTCACCGAGTTTCCAACGAATAGTGGCTTTAGAGAGATCTGCATTATCAGCTAACCAAACTTCATCGGTCCAAGTCCCTTCAAACTCATCGGCACGGTTCTTCACCGTATAGCTAAATTGATAACTTCCCCCAGCAACAGCCTGAACTGGCGCTTGAATATCAACCACAGTAAAGTCTGGTGGTGAGAAACCTAAAATATCAATTGCTCTTGCTTTATAGTTGTTATTATCAACCTGTGTTGGATCATCCAAATTAATATTGGTTGCAAGCGTATCTTCTAAAATAGCATCATAGGTATCACTCCAGACCGTAATATAATACTTACCGGAATATGTCCCTTCAGGTATTGTGACCGTTATTTGCCCTAAATAGTCTTCTCCAACCTCAAGTAACCCGGTATGACGGATATCACCTAATTTTTTATCCCCTTTAGAAGGATCTGGTTGGCGCTTATCAACCGTCAACCAAACGCTATCGATCCAGCTATTGATACTACTTTGATCACCCTGCGTCTTGGCAGAACCTTTATTGCTTACCTTATAATCAACCGTAATTTTACTACCATGACTCGCTTGGTCTGGTGCAATCACATCGCTGGTCACAATATCGGCAAAAGGTGTCGGCTCGACATAGAGCTTTTCTACCCGAATATTATTATTTTCATTCGGATATTCATCGATGCTGTTGCCAGAATCAGATACGACGATAATATAAACATCACCGCGATAACGTAATGGTACGGTAAATTCATCTGTAATGGTGGTGTAGCTTTGAGTTGGGGCTAATGCTGATCCGCTATCATAGCGCCCAATCAACATATCATCAGAACTCAACTTACCATCAAGAGATAAGTAAACAGAGTCCTTCCATTGACTACTGGTGACCAATGGTCCCATATTGCTGACCGTAAATTTGACACTGCCTTTGCCACCAGCAATGATTTTTTCTGGTGCCTCTATCTTCGTAACTCGTAGATCTGGACGAGGATTTAAATCCACCCGTAAGATATCATCAGAAATTAAACGATTATTTAAACGTGCAGCTGCATGTTCATAAATTTGACTGTTCGTGTTTTTACCTAAATCAGCATTGGTCACAACCTCTAAACGCCATGCTCCCTCTAAACGCGAAGGGAGTCCTACTTTTTCTGTTCGAGTATAGGTTTTGCCGATTTCCAAGCCTTGCGTATAACTATAATTTCCTAAATAGATTGGAGATTTACTACCATCTAAAGAAATTAACCGAACACTATCGATCCAGTTGCCTGTCGCATTTTTACCCGATTGGTTACGGACACTCCAACTAAACTCAACTTCCGTCCCCTCATATGCAGTTTCTGGAAGTGTAATATTTTCTACAATCAGATCAGGATATTCTGCCAGTTGGACTTGGGTCGTTAAGCCTAACTTCTGATTATTCTCACCATATATAAACTCAAATACACTATTCCCTGTATTTGTACTCATATTTATATAGTAAGTACCAGACAGTCCATTTGGCAGGGTAATTGCCAAAGAATGTTCATAACTTTGGTTCGCAGCTAAGTAGCCCAAATGTTGAATTGAACCCAGCTCCCAGAGTTGCCCTTTGCCATCAGCCTGGCTGCTTAACCAAATACGGTCAACCCAAGTATCTTTATCTGTAATGCCAATCCCTTGATTGGAAACAGACCATTTTACCGTGGTTGTTGAACCACTGATTAATTGCTGAGTATTGTCAATTGACAAACTATCAACCTGTAAATCAGCGTAAGCCTTTGGCATTACGTCAACGATATGATCAGATTTTGCGGTATTGTTCGCCTCTAAATCATTTTCCCAAACCTGTTTTAAGCTATCTGTTTGAACAAAGATATAACCATGTTTAGTAAAGTTTGGACCAAATCGATATTGAACAGATGAAGTATAACTTGCGTCTTTTTCTAGCGCCCCATCATGGATAACTTTAGCTAAAACAATATCATCTGAATTACCTAGGATATCATCACTAGAATAAATCACCGTGTCTGTCCACGTTGTATTGAGCCCAGCACCAGTGCCAATATTCGATACAGTCCATTCCACTTTCAAGGTTGCAGGATCAGCAATTGTTTGAGTTGGTACACTGATGTTTGTAACAACTAAATCAGCATATTCTGCCTTCGCAATTTCAAGGCTTTGTGAATATTGATTATTATCTTCCGCATTATATTCAGCATTTTTATTACTTGCATCAGTAACAATAATAAGACGCCAATGCCCAGATAAATTCTGTGGGATTTTATAATTCAGTACAGATGAAATAGATGATGAGCTGCCGATTTCGGTATGGAGTACTTCACCAATTTTAATGTCACTACCATCAATTGCATCATCAAGTGATAGGTAAACAATATCCTTCACCTGAGCAGCTTTTGCACTCCCTTGATTGTAGGTTGTCCATGAGATATCAATATTCTGGCCACCTAGCAGAACTCCTGTCGTTTTCAAATTACCAACGACAAGATCAGGGCTCACCATTTCAATTACAGTATTTGCTGTATGGCTAACGGCATCTAACTCACGCACGTAATTATGAACATCAGAAGTCACCTCTAGCTTCCATTGTCCTAAGGCAATATTTGGTACGTTAACCCACACTTCCTGAACAAATTTTTCCCCTTTTGCAATATCACGATTAAAAGAGGTAGGAGAGATTGATAAATTATATATCTGGCTAGGGTTATTGCTATTAATCAATCGAACACGGTCATAGACTAAACCGGTAAAATCTGCTGTTCCCGTATTATTTAAGGTATATGTGAGCTTTACTTGGTTACCTGATTGCCATTGCGATTGAACCAGAAGATCAGAAATTTGAAGATCGGGTAATTTTTCCCCCTCTAAAACAATCGGCTGAGAAACAACAATATTATTTTGCGTATGCTCCGGCTCATAAGCAGCACCATAACTATCTGTTTTAACAAACAAATAATACTGTCCAAGGCTTCGATTTAATGAAAAATCAAGATAGGCCTGATAAGACTCTCCAACCGTCAAAGCACCCGTACGCGTCACAGAACCTAATACCGTTGCACTTGAGTCCAATGTTGGCTTGGTTGAAATATAAACTGTATCGACCCAACGATTAATATCTGTTGTCAAATTACCATTATTAGAGACTTTCCAACTCACACGCCCTAATTCATTACGACCTAATACTGTCGGGAGTTGAACAATTTCAGGACTCAGATCAGCATATGTTTTTATAATATTAAACTGGGCAGAAATGACCTGATTATTTGCTCTGGTATCTGGTTCTTTGATGTTTTGATTAACATCAGTCACTACAGCAATATAGTAACTGCCTTGCAGACGAGGTGGAATTGTAAGCGAGATGTCCTGTTGATAGCTTTCGCCAACAGCCAGATTTTTGACGCGATTATAGTTTGCTAAAATAATATCATCGGCATTCCCAATAATCGCATCCCGGCTTAAAATAATACGATCAACCCATTGACCTTCAGCGGCTTCATCACCACTGTTTGTCACAGTCCATTGAATTTTAGCTGTATTTCCTGCACCCACATTTGTTGGAACAATAACTTGAGAGACCCTAATATCTGCATAGGTTTGCGCTGTAGAACTAAATGTTGCAGCCAAACTATTATTTGCTTCAGCATTACCTAAAGAATTGACTTCGTAGACAATACCCTGCCCAGCAATATTACTATCTGCAGTAACTTCAATAATAAATTGGCCAATACCATCTACACCTTCAGGCATCGTGAAGCTGAAACTACGATTACGTATCTCACCAGCCATGATCGGCAAAGCATCCTGCCCATTAAATGCAACGGCAAAATTTAATATCACTTTACCAGCACTACCATCTGGATTTTTTGCACGGACAGTCAGTCGATCTTGATAATTTGTAGGCGTTGCCACACTTCCTTGGTTAACATCTTGCCATACAACGGTGACAAGATCTCCAGCCTGAATTCTTGATTGCAAAAATCGTAAATTTTTAACCACTAAATCTGGTCCAGCAATCACTTCAATCCGAGCTTCGTTATCATTCTCTAATGAACCATCTTGTTGGCTAAATTCAGGAATCGTATTTAAAGCATCGACTTTAACTTTTATTAAGAACTGTCCAATCGCATAAATATCCGATGGCCAAACAAAATTGAATTGACGCTTGATATCACTATTCTGAGCTAAACTTTGCGCTGACATTAAAATATCTTGGGCTACAACAACTGAGCCAGTCGTAATATTAATAATTTCAATTCTTTCTATCCATGAACCAAATGCAGGAGCCAGGCCAGAGTTTTTAACATCCCAATTTAAGGTAACGGAGTCACCAGACTGCCAATTATGTGCAGGTGTCAATTTAATGTGATCTACCGATAAATTAGGATAATTTCTAAACTCACTACTAAACGATATGACAGCTTGGTTGTTTTTCCGCGATTCAGATGTTTCCTTTTGCTGATTATAGAAGTCAGCTTCAACAATAACTTCAAAATCACCAACACCAAGGCGGCCCTCTGGTAACTTAATAAGTACAGTACGATGAATAGATTGATTAATTAAAAGGGCACCAGAACTCTGTTCAGAATATAAAACTAAGCTCTCAGCGATAATTTCCCCTGTACTTTTATTTTTTATCAAAACTCGATCCGTAAAATCTCCAAAAGAATTATTGTTTCCGATATTTGTTGCAGTCCAGCTTATCTCCAGCTGACTGCCTGATTTGATCATATCACCATCCGTACTACGTACTTTTAGCTCGTTTATCGATAGATCAACTCGTGAAGCATTGTTTTCTAAATCAATGACGACTGGATTAGAGGCTGCATGAACATATACCGCCATACGGAATGGTAGTTCAATATCATCACGATTGAGTTCATCAAATAGAATCGTATACACACCTGAAACGGTGACAACAAACTCTGAGCCCAGATTATTGATATCATTTCTTGAAATGACTTGCTGGCGACCATATGGATCTATCACGATCAACTGGGTGGTATAGTTTTGTTTCCATTGTCCATTGTAATAGTTATAACTTTGTGCAATTAACTCATCAAAATCGATAAATATACGATCTCCAGCATTTGCTGTAATCTGATATGCAGATAGCTCACCTTCAGGTTTAAGACGGTCTTCAACAATTTGTCCACTGCTAAGTTGTTGTGCCTGAGTTAAATCTAAAAGTTTAAAACCATAGACCTGTTGACTAAATGAAGCAGTTTGAACTTTAACCCTATAAGTACCTGCATTTAATGATAATAATCTGCTATTGATCAGATTATTTGAATAATCAGAAAAAACTGTATTCCCCGAACGATCAATAATCGTAAATAAAAGGTTTGAATCTGTCGCAGTTAAGAGATCAAAGAGTATTGTTGATTTTTTATCTATTTTTAGATCATAGATAACTTCTTGGCTGGCTGCATTTAAAATTCCAGATTTTTTATCATTTAAATGTAGCTGAGGAATATTTATTAAATCTATACTATCCACTTGGAAAGAAGCTGAACCAGAGTATTGATTATATTCTGAACTATATCCATTCGATGTATCATCAAAAACAATATAATAATATCCACTATGTTTCAGATTAATCAATGAACCATCTTGTGATGAACTCAAATTATTTTCAGTAACAGCTTGACCAAATTCATTCACAATCCTATAAGGAGGAACAGTACCTGATACTTGTCCTAGACTGTTGAACTGTATGGTTTGACCAGTTTCTGCATAAAACTTGTATACACGATTGGCAATTGCATTTTTTGAATAGTTTAAAGTTACAGATTGACCTTGCTGAATCACTGTCGCCTGAGCAGACAAGTTCATCCATTTAAATTGGAAATTTTCTGCATACGATGCATTATTAACGATGTATTTATATACACCAGCTTTTAAATAATAAGCAACGTTAAAACCAGTCCCAACAACTCTAGATTGCGCATCCAAAACAGAAACACTGTAACTATAAGAAGAATTATAAGTCGACTGGATACGATCTAAATAATATAAACCATCAGACTTTACTTCAAAATAAAATTCCTGAGATGAACCTGTATTGATAATACCAGACCAATTTTCTGTAGAGGTCATACTTTCTGGTATATTAATTTCTTCAGAGAATTGTGTGATTGGACGAATCAATCCTGACTGACGGCTTAAAATAACAGTATTATTTCCTGTATAGGCATCCTTAACATTCTCACCCGTTAACGGGTTATAGCTATTATTTAGATTACCACTTAATCCAATATAATAAACACCTGTTGTAATCGCTGTATAATAATATCCATCTCCACCATACGAAGTAGAATAAACTGCATTACCAGCAGAATCAAAAATTCGTGTTAGGAAGTTACTATTGGTGTATGAGGAGATATTCAAATATTCTCCAGCAACCAACATAATTTGATATAAGTCAACGTCTTTAGTGGCATTAGTACCATCGCCAATAGTAGTCGTAATTTTAAACTGCGTATCCGTTTTAAAACTCAACTCTTTAGCTGTAGCAAACGTATTGCCAACATCCGTGCTTTCAGTCAGATTTCCTTTGCTGCGGTTCAGTGTAATATGCTGTGTACCAGCGGTGCTATTTTTAAGTTCAAGATAATAAATACCTGTTAAAGTTGCATTATACTGTATGGGACCTGCTGCTCCTTTAACGACTTCGTTTCCAGATGAATCTAGCAGACGGATTTGTCCTGCTTGACCCTCAGAAAGTATGGCATTAAAGCTATCTCCCTGATTTAGTATAAATCTGTAGAGATAACGCTGATTGGTCACTGGTTGGAGCTGGTTTATTTCAGTTTGACCATTTTTCAGGAACAATTCTTGAGCAGTATTGAGGGTTTGGCCTACATTGCTATATGCACCTATGTGATCAATACGAGCATCAAATTGTAATGTCGCTGCCTGATCACTGTTGGAGTTTACACTGAGTGTGTAATGTCCAGCTGCAAGATAAATTCTTGCAAGCCCATTCGCAAATGTTAAGTTGTTATGACTAAAAATCTGACTATTATTTTGATTCCGTAAAGCCAGTGTAATACCCATGTCGCTAGAAGCAATGTTCTCTAGAACCAACCACCCCTCGCTTGCCATACTGAAAGTATATTCAGCCCGATCAGCAAGTTTTGACATAGATACATTTGCCGTTTGACCCAATGGTAATACAGATACAGTATTTAACACAGATACAACTTGTACGTTGAAAGCATTAACCGCACTTCCACTTCCACTTGCTCTTCTAATGATCAAATAAGCTTGATCGTTAGGTGCTATAAATGTATTACTGTTATTATAATCATTGCCTGAAATTAAAATCCGCCCATACGCATCTACAATCTGATACCAAAGCCCTGTACTGGTTGTAAAATCTAAACTATATTTTTGGTTTGGCTCTGTATTCAATTCAATGAAGGCCAAATTCTCACCAACTTTTAATTCAGATCTAATATTTTCAACATGATTCACTACTGATGACTTTGCAATATAGTCAACTAACTTAAATGAATAAGTAGGTGTATCAGATCTATTACCACTAAATACAAAACGATAATTCCCTGCCGTTAAATATTGTATAGAATAGTTATTTGTATCAATTACTGTCCCATCTTCACGAATAATACTAAAATTAGTATTTCCTAATACAGCATCTACAATAAAAGCAGTCGCTTTATCCAATTTCAGTGTGTATGTATGCACATCACCTGCTTTGGCAATTTGACTAGAAACCTGATCACCAATCTTAAGCGTTTGTTTAACTTCAATAGGTTTAGTGACTAAGATGGACGTTGCTCTAGCCGAATTGTATGAATACCCCCAAATCAACAAAGTATATTGACCTGATTGTATTAAATTATATTTAATCGAATTATCTTGACTACCAGATTGAGAAGAGGAAATAACTCTTTTTCCAGATGGGTCATATAACTCCCAAAGAACATCATGGTAATTTGAGCCAGTATTTCTTAAATCAATGAGCCAAGTTTCACCTGCTTGTCCATCCAAATTTTGTATATTTGCTTTTTGACCATTCGCTGAATTCACTGTAATTTTTTGATTCAGTTGAAGTTCATTGTTATTTGGCTTTAGTAAATCTAAAAACTGTAGATAGTACCCACTAGCACTTGATGAAGTATTAGAGAGTGTAATTTCATATTCACCAGACTCTAAAGAAAAATAGCCTCCTCCATTTAATGGAGTTTCATAAACATTCCCAGCCCCATCTTTTTTCTTAATTGAAAAAACAATATTCGAATTATTCCCATTAACTTTGTACAAAGATTGATTTTCAACTTTTATCTTATACTTTTGCTGACTATTATAAGTATTTAAAATCCCACTAACAAAATCACTTTCAGCAAGATTTAAATATTTAGCTTTATCTGTCAAAGTAAAACTTATACTTCCACTATAATCTGAATAAGAAGTAGGTCGAATCAAATAATTACCTGTTTGGTTAACTTCAAAACCAACATCATAATTATAATAACTTGGCTCAATTGTTTTTATATAATTACCTTGTAAATCATATATAACAAATCCCCCATGCTGATAATTATTTCTACTCAAATCATAAAGCCGATCTTCACTCAAATAAATTTTCAAAAACTTGTCTGGTATTCCTTGATTATATGAAATCTGTGTCAATATATTTAAATTCAAGTCAATCGATTTGTTCACGGCAACCGTCTTAAAGCTAAATGGGTTGGCACGATCATTTGGTTGACTATCATTCACTACAGTTAAATAGTATGTATCTGCAATGAGAAGGTAATTATTATTATTAAGAATAACTTCTAAGCCTTTACTATTTACTAGCTTATAATTATTACTTGAACTATTTAATGAGAGCTGTTCCAACTTCAGTGTAGTCATCTCATTGATTGTAAAAGTATAGCTTTTCTGCTGCTCAAGTCCCAAAAACTGGTCATTTACAGTTTTATTAAGCTCAATTACCTGTGGTTGTGAGCTTTTCTTCTTAAGCAAACTAAGCTGATATTCAATTTGAGCATTACTAGAATTTTCAATCAATAAAATATATCGATTATTAGAACCTTGTGTAATTAAAGCTTGATATAGCGTTGAAAGGGTTCCATTCGACAGCTTCTTTCCATCCTGACTATAAAGCGTGTAGCGTAAAGCTGATAAATTTTGTCCATTCGTAATGACATGATGTAACCAATATTCAGTATCATTCTGATTGTTTAACGCTAAGTTAAAAAATTGATAACCCCCTTTAGCCGCTAAAGTTACAAGTGCACTTTCATCAGTTACGATAGTGGCAAGTTTTGACTGATTTTGAACGACAAACTCTAAATTTTTTCCAAATATTTTATTTTTGAATTCAAGCTTATACTGACCTGCTCTCAACCAGAATGCTTCTAAAGACTGCCCTGTTAAACTATTTAGCGTTCTCGGACTACCCTCAAAAATAAAACCATCTGAACCTGTTATTTTTATGTACTGATAAGCCAACTGTTTGAAATCAAAGCGGATAAAACCATCTTCTGTAGTTGAAAACTCATATGTTAGCTGGTCACTTATCGCATTCCCAGCAATTGAAACAAATTGGTCTAATTGAATCATTTCAACATCAGCAACTTGTTCTATATGCTCTTCTTTGGTAACTACAAATTCAATATTCTCTTGAACTTCAGAACCAATATTTTTTACTGAAATATAAAAGTAAGGTTGCGTATTTAATAATTTAATAATTTCGTTTTCATTAACATAATCTAGGAAAAGTCGTTCACCATTTTGCGTCCAGAAATTAAACTCAAGACCAAGATTCTCAGAAATTAAGCTTAACCAGAATTGATTATAGCTTTCAGTATAAACTGCAAAGTAGTCCTGATATACACGGAATAACCTAACCTCACCAGCAGCTAATTGGTCAATGACAGTATGCGTATTGGTTAATACATTCACAGCTTGTGCTGCCGGAATAATATTAAATGCAACATGCATCGCTTGTGATGGTCGTAATACGAGTTTATAGGTTCCCGCTGATAAATGGAAAGCTAGCACAGCATTATTACTGTTAAACTCCTCACTACGTGAAAGTACAGACTCTCTATTAGGGAAACCATTTTGTTGGCCAAGACCGATTAAATCCCATTGCAAATTTTCATCGATTGGCAATTCAAAGAAATACGTTCCTGACTTTTCTATATTTAAAATAATATTTTGCCCTTGATAATCATTTAACAAATCAAGTTCATAAGCAGTATTTTCATTTGCATTGACTGACAAATGAATCTGCTTTGGTTGCTTCACAATATTGAATAAAATTTCTGTCTGATTATTATTTTCAATAACTAGCCAATAATTTTTACCAAATTCATTTAATGGAAGCCTCCACATAGCATAGTAATTTTCATAGACAAGCTCTCTACCATATTCATCGAATAATTTAAAAGTAAAATTACTAACTTCGCTACCATTTAGCTCTGGAATATCAATAAAATAATTAAAATCTGGATCAACAAGAAACTCATAAACTTGTGTATGTTCGCTTACTGCTATATTTTGGTTTTCTATAGATATTTTTTTCGGCGCTTCAACATCCGAAATATTAACTGTTAAATTACGGCCACCTCCTAAATCAGTCGGACTACTTTCCATAGCAAAATTTGGCACATAATTGTAATAAAACTGAATAACATAATTACCACTTTCTAATTTATAAAAATCCATATCAGTATATAAAGAGCGGCTTACAGGCAACCAACTTCCATTTACAACTTGATAAATATTAGCAGCATAATTATTTAAACCATTGTAATTCAGGCCATACCAACCAGAATTTTCGACATTAAACTTAAAAGTAAAAAATTGTTGACTATCATGTATATTAAAAACATTATCAACATTTAGACTGATTTTCTTGGTTTTATCTTCAACAATAAAGTTAAAATTTGTGATACTTTCAGTTGAAATATTTGTAATTGTTAAATATATAATCGTTTTTTGTTTTTTAGCATCTCCATAAATTTCAAAAATATTTACAGAATCACCAAAGTAATCAATAAATGAACCATCTTCCATCCACAAACTTACTTTTAAGTCATTATATTGACTCAAATTTCTAAAAAACAATTCATCTGTTTGATCTAGTGTAAGTTTATAGAATATTGTTCCACCCGCAGCCAATGAATCAACAACTGTTTCTTCTTGTTTATTAATTTCACTTTCAATTTTTAAAACTGGTAATATCTTAAATTCATAGCCAATTTCAACCAATTCCGGATTTACAATAATAAGATTATATATACCTTTCTTAAGGTAAACTTGGTTCACTAAATCATTATTTGTAATAAGAGATGCACCGACTATCCCCCAATATAATCTTCCGTCATCCTTAAGATTGGTAATAAAATACATTCCATCCTGTTCAACATTTAAGGATATTTTTTCAAAATTCTCAGTAGTACTACTCACACCTGAAATAACCAGTTCTGATTCTCCAACTGAAGTCGAAGAAACCACTGGGATTTCTGGTAAAGTACTATCAACCTCCTCAAGAAGAATAGAAATTTTTTGCTGCTCACTCCATAAAACCAAAATATAATTTTTATAATCGTAATATCGATTGAATTCAGCAATATTCTCTATTTTTTCACCAAGACCGAGCTGACCATCAAACACTTGAATTCCACTGCTTGTATACAATGTATATTGAATATTCCCCCCCTCTATTAGGCTTAAGTTATAATTCTTAAAATCATCAACACTAAATGTATAAATTTTATATGCATCTGTATTTGAAAAATCAAGCACAACATTACTATTTAATTCTATTTTTTCAATATTTTCATTGGTAATAATAGAAAATTTAAACCAATTTACTTCACCTTCAAATTCAATTTTATTTAACAATCTAGGTTCAGGTTTATTAAATTTAAGAGCATAAGCTCCACGCTCCAACCACAATGTTTTTAAACCAAATCCATCATTATAATTAAAGTATTCAGCATAGCCATCAAATATAGACCTAGATCCTTCACTTAGACTAAAACCCTCAAAGTCACTCGAACTAAATCTAAAAGTAACCCAGCCAGATTCAATTACTTGAAATCCAAAATTAGATTTATCTAAAATATCATCATATTCAAACTGCAAATTCTCATTTAAACTTATAGTTCTATTTTTATTTTTTGTCTCAAAAATTATATTTGTTTTTTCCTCAGAAGAGTTATTATTAACAACCGCATAAACATAATTAAAATCCGAATCCAAGCTAAATATTTCATTCGGATTTAACCCACTATTTATCAAAGCTCCATCTTCACCAAAAATAGTCAAATTCAAATCAGGTGTTTCTTGTTTTAACTTAAAAAGAAAGTCTTTATAAAAATTATCCGAGATTTTAAACCACCCACCACTATTAGCCTTAACACTAGGTATAACTAGCTCGCCATTAAATAAACCAAGCTCTAAAATATCTTTTTTCTGTTTTATTTCAATTTCAATTCTTGCATCACTATTAGATAATCCGTTAAGAATTAATCTATAAACCCCTTTACCTAAATAAAATGATCTAGCTTCATTAAATGCGTTCCCTTCCATTTCAGACAAACGGCTTGGCATAGTAGGATTAGGCACAAACTCATTTCCACCATTACTATCAATAAGCGTCCAATGTCCACCATTAAAAATCGAGGCATTAAAGAAATATAAACCAGCCTCATCAACAACCACTTCAACTTCTTTGTATTGATAAGAATGATCAAACCTATAATTAAAACTATTATCCTCACTTAGATTCAATGTTTTCTTACTTGAATTTAGAATAAAATTTAAATTCAAATCCACTTCGTTATTAGCTTCAATTATTAAAATATAATCATCAATCAATTCTTTTCTAAAAAGATCAACTTTATTTGTCTCCCCACCACCACGAACAATTTCAATCCCATCTAAACTTAATATTTTAAAATTAAAATTCCGAGAACCACCATCAAACTTCAATGAATAATCATAAACATCACTCATATTAAAATGATAAACTTGAAAAGAATTATCTACATTTAGGCTTAGATTTTTTAATACATTTTGATCCAAAAGTGGATATTGATTTATATCATTAATTTTAAAATTAAATGGTGTATTTTCAAGCTTATTATTAAACTCTATAAAGTATTGACCTGAAACAAGCCATTTAGCTTGTATTTTGTCAGTATCACCAGAAAAGCCAGAGAAAATTTCACCTTCTGGCCCAACTACTCTTACTGTTTCATAAATGTTGTTAATAAATTCAAAAGTAACTAGACCATCATGTTCAGCATTAAAGCTATATCTGATGTCTCGTGGAAGTTGCTCAGCTGTCTCTAAGATTCCTTGATTTAAATAAATTGGTTTGACAACAACAATGGGCTGAGTATGCTCTGTTCTTACATATTTAAATTTTATATCATGAAGTGTATCGCTTACACTATTATTTACTATTGATATATAAAGACTACTTTGCTTGTAATCTTGATATAAATTTAGATCATTACTTACATCACTAACAATAAGTTTCCCATATTGATCCCAAATAGAAATTTTTAGACTCGGATTATTTTTATCTACATTAAATAGATACTCATCTAAATACTTTGATTCGATCTTATAGAGAACCGTTTCATTTGGTTCCAATTCATTTATTAGTATTTCTGAGCCCGAGTCCAGATTTAAGACTGTATCTGTTGAAATAAAATCTAAATTAAATTTACCAATAGCATCATAATTTTCAACCGTGAGTTGATATATGCCTTCTGCCAAATAGATTGGTTTTAAAGCTCCTACATTTTCAGCTCCATTAATATTAGATTCTATCGTTTCAATTCCGATACCCTTAAGCGTCCAAGAAAAATCTCCAGAATTCATACCTGCTTTTATAAAATATGTACCCGCTTTTTTGACATTCAAATTAATATCATATTTTTTTAAGATACTGTTAAAATTATATTCTTGCTCAACTGTTCCTAAAACATCAATTTCTTGCTTCACTGTTTTAGTAAGTCCAACACTATATGAATTCGTATTTTTTTTAGTTTCTGGCGTGCTTACCCAGAGAAGATATTCTTGTTCCTTATTTATTCTCTGTTTTATAAGTCCTAACTGAGTGACATTTTCTTCTAATATTAAATTACCTTGATTATCAACCAAATATACTTTTGGTAAAGGCATCGTTTTTTTAAGATCAATATATACGTCTATTACTCCTTTACTCCCTCCTGTCCCAGCACTATTTTCCACCAATGGATTATAATTACGATTACTATATGAACCAAAAGCTAAGTAATAATCTCCTTTCGTGTTAAAAGCATATGTCAATGGAGAATCATCTGTTAATTTTAATAAATTTCCATTTTTATCGAATATCTTTAGATAACCATCTATAGCAGGTCCATTCGGTGTCGAAATACTGATTTGATCACCTGAATTTACGTTTATTTTAAAGAAATCAACATCTGCATAACTTGTATTGTTATTTCCAACTTCAACTCTTAAACTATTATAGGCTTGAAGTTTTATTTCTTTTGCAGTTGCTATCGATCCGCCCGCATCACCAACTTCTTTAATATTATTTAAATATGGTACATATGAAAAAATAATATTGTCTTTTTTATCTTTTAAATTTTCAGCCTCTTCAAAATATAAATAATTATCATTTCCAGAATAACTTACACCTAAATAGTAATATCCAGATTTTTCTGAAACATATTGAAAATTATTTCCATTTGATTTAGCTACTTCAACACCATTTTCATCAAATATTCTTAACAAGGATAAATTGTTTTTTTTCTCAACATTAACAACATCATCTTTCGTTAGATATACTTTATAATACTGCACCCCAGTGTTTGAAAAAAATACCTCCTTTGAGATTACTCCTTCTCTTTTTAATTCAACGTTTTCAACTAAATTATTAAATATCAAGGCTAAGCTATCATTGTCCTTATTTTTTATCTTGATAAATTTCGAACTGTCTATGCCTACGGTTAGATTAGGATTATTTTCATCTATATTCCCTTCTAAAACTGAGCTACCTTTCAACTCAAAAGTAATCTCACCCTGAATATTCGCTAGACTATTAAATACTAAATTATAGCTTCCTGCTTTCAAAAATTTAAGGGCTGCTTCAGCATTTTCAGTTTGTTTATTCGAAAAAACTATCTGTCCAGTATTATCTTCAATCAACCATTCTATATCTGAAATTCCTTGGCTAAGCTGATCATAGGCAATCCATTGATCTTGATTTAAATCAAATGTATATTTTTTAGACTCATACGGTTTATTAAATATAACCTTTTGCTTTTCATTTAGTTTTAAAACATCTATTGAGTCTTTGGTTGAATACAGCGTAAAAGAGCTATTTACATTATTTTTCGAATTATTTCCTTCTACTGATAACCAGTATGTACCCGATTGAGTTGCTTCAAAACCTTTGGATAGATTTGATTTATCAATAATTAGCTTGGCATTTGAATCAAACATACTCCAAGTCACGGCTGATGTTTGACTATCAAAATAAAGACGATCCCCCTGATCAAGTTGTACTTTATATAGTACGGCTTGAGTCGATGGTGTAAGTTTTAGGTCAGTAGCTTCATTCAAGTTCAGGTTAAGCGCAGCACTCTCACCAAAAATCCTAAAAGAATAATTACCAGTCTTATCATCTTCACCATCGACAGTTAATTGATAGGTATCTGGTAAAAGTTCAAGAAATTTATGTGCATCAGCTTCTAAAGAAATTGGTGATAAATTTAACCCTTTCTCTTTAGCTTTTAACGACCAATTAAATTTTTCTCCATTGACCCCATCAAAGAAAAATTTAGTTTTCTCTGTGACAACAAATTCATATTGTTTTTGTTCACCAGGTTTTTCAATATGTCCAGATATTTCATGCACACCAGGCATCAAATCTGCTGACAGTAAAAGCTTTGGTTCAAGTTGCTCAACTGTCCACATTTGCTCTTGTGTATTTGCATTGAACTCTTTATTACTCATGACATTACCCCGAATTGTTGTTAATTTGTGTGTTTTTGTTAAATAGATAAAATTTCTTCGATATTAGTGCTTGTTGAGTGTGGTAGCAATTTATTTTTTCTATTTATTATTCATAATTTCGATTATTAATTTATTGAATTAAAAGATATTTGTTTTATTTAGATAAGCTTAACTTTACAGATATATTCTTTAATAAGATTAACTTTTTTAAATGTATTCGCTTAATTACTTTTCAAAATCTATATAGATTTTTATTTAATCCAAAATTTCAATTTAGTTTTTGAATTTTCGTAAATTCAACTTATCTCTCCTAATAACAAAAACGATATTTCTTATTTTAGACCAAGTCTAACTAGGGAATCCTACTTAACATAGCTAGCTTGTGATGCACTAATAGCATTTAAAGAAACTAATTTTAATTTTTTAGCGACATGTTTCAGATGAATAAAATCGTGTATGTAGTCATGGAAAAATACACTTCAAAATCACACTATTGTCTAAGTTAAATGAAAGACAGATCTCATTAAGCTTTGTAAAAATTAGAGTTTAGTAATGATCTGCCCTGAGACTGGCGAACTATTTTTTAATGTGAAACCGCCACGTAACAGAATAATTGCAGCAATGAAAGCTTGTGGCATTCGTCATCGCCCAGCTTACAATGTCGACATACTTATGCGACGATGATGTTGATGGATGGCCTGAATCCGGTGTTTGTATCAAATCAGATGGGCCATAGTTTGCAGATGATGATGAAACGCTATGCAAAATGGATGTATGTCGATAAAAATAAAATAGAAAAATTATAAACAGACTGAACCTGTCAAAAGCCTGTCCAATAAAAAAGCCACTTAAAAAGTGGCTTTTTTATATAACGAATTTTGGTGGAGATGGCGTCAATTGAACTAAATCAATAACATTCTGTTTTGTTTAAATTTTATTTTTATACAACTCAAATTTACCCAATCTTGCCCCATTAGCTTTTTGTACATTTTTTGATGGGTTAAAAATTCTGAACCCAATAAATTAGAGGGAACACATGGACCCTCTTGAATTTTATTACCTAGGATATATGGAACTGAGTTTAACACTCTACACAGCGATGGTCTTTTTATGATGTAGTCTTGCCTCAGCAACATCTAAATCCGGTACTTCAACAGATGGCAGTATAGAATCCTGTTCAACTTGTTTATTGATACTTAAGTCCTGATTGGCCTTTTCTGATTTAGCCTTAACCTTTTGCTCACGCAATCCTTTCGCTGGTGCCCATTGCAAAATTGGTAAAGCTCGAGCAACAGCAAGTAAGATACGGTCGTTCAATGCTTCACTTTTGACTGTATACTCAGACGTAAAGTCACGATCTGTTGCATACACACCTATAGGTAAAGTCTGTGCTTGGAAAAAGCTGAACAAAGGACGAAGTTGATGCTCAAGTACCAAAGCGTGGCGATTACTCCCACCAGACGCAGCAAGCAATACTGGAACATCCACTAAAGCGGTCTGCTCGACAAAATCAAATAAGTGTTTAAACAGCCCCGTAAAAGAAGCACGATAAACTGGCGTACCAACAATCAAGGCATCAGCCGCTTCAATAGCAGCCAAATCATCTTGTACTTGTTTGGGTAACTGACTCCGATAAATTGCACCACCCAATAAAGGACCAATCTCACTGAGTTTTACAAATCTCACATTTATTTCTATTGCTTGCGCTAATTCATCCAAAATCGTTTGAATCAAACTTTCAGTTTTTGATGGGCTGTTAAGACCACCTGAAACTGCGACAATATTGAGTGGTTTATCATTTGAATACGACATGACTTGGCCTTTAGAAAAATTAATACTTTGACTTATATGGAACAAACCAAGACTTCTAGTTAAAGTCTTGGTTGAATAGGATTGAGAACGATTCTAGGCAATACGATACTTTGATTCTTCTGGTATACGCTGTAATGCCTGACGTTGGTTTTTAAAATGTGGCAGAACATGTTCACCTAAGCGATAAGCTTCTTCTAAATGCGGATAACCGGCAAGGAAGAACAAGTCGATTCCAATACTGTTATATTCCTTAATGCGTTCAACAATTTGTTGGTAGCTACCCACCAAAGCAACACCTGGAGGGATACCAATGTAGCCAAAGCCAGACCAAACATTGGGATGAATGAAGAAATCATTCACATTTTTGCTGCCATCTTTATCCGCATATTCTTTTTCAAAACTGAGTACTCGCGCTGATCTGAGTCCTGCATGAGCAGCTGAAGCATGCAAACGTTGCTTCTCTGCTGCTTCATCTAAATAGCGTTGCGCCTCTGCCAAAGCTTCCTGTTCGCTACGTCGAGCAATTGTATCAATGGATAAACCAAATTTAATATTGTCACGACCATACTTTGCAGCACGTTTACGTACATCCGCAATCAATGCGGCAATCTCACTTGGTTTTTCAGCACGCATTAAATAATAATCTGCGTGCTTTGCGCCAAACTCACGTGCAGCTTCAGAAGAACCAGCTGTACAAATGATGGGTAATTCAGCTTTATTGAGTGGATACTTTAATCCGCCGCCCTCAGCAGAATAATATTTGCCTTGGTAATGGAATGATTCGTTATACCAATAACCTTTTACAACATCGAGAAACTCAGTTGCGCGGATATAACGGTCATCATGAGGCGTGGCATCTCCAACCTGACGTTGAATCACCTCGGATCCCCCATTAATAATATTCCACACCAAGCGATTGCCTGTTGCACGTTGGTAGGTTGCAGCACTCTGTACCGCATTGTATGGACTAAAGTGATAAGGTTGGAATGCCGTCACAAAATTCAGTCGCTTGGTTTCTCTGGCTAATAGCGAGCAAACAGTCCAAGGTTCCTCTCCTGTTGGTGCATTGACCATCAAAGCACCTGCGAAACCATTGATTTCTGCTGCGCGTGCCACCTGTGCTAAATAGTCAATATAAGTAAAGTCATCACCCACTTGATAGTTGGATGTTGCTCCAGTATTTTCCACGCCAGATACGCGCGCCCAATCACCACGATTACGAGGATCGCCTGCTAAAAATTCAGCTTCACCATGCAAAGGTAGGCGAGTAAAAAATTCAATTCCCATGATGTTCTCCGTATAACAGTTAGAATTTGGCTGTGAGAGAAACACCAACTTGGCGTGGGTTTCCGTAGGTTAAAACATATTGTCCTGCTGGGCCATTTGGACGACCATGTACCTGATATTCTTCATTCAGCAAATTCTTAACATAGGTATTGACCTGATATTTATTATTTGCGCTGTGATAACCAATATTGGCATTCCACAAGGTATAAGATTTTTGGCTTAGGATTGGATCAACCGAATAGTCTTGGCGATTCACCAAGAAATATTCACGGTCACGATAGCTTGCGTCAGTACCTACAACGATACGAGCACCATCATTTAAATTGAAGGTATATTCACCACCAACACCGATGGTATATTTGGGTGAGCGGACTAAACTGTTCCCAGTATTGTCGGCATTGACCACATTGGTTACTGGGTTCTTGTCAACGAAGTCAGTATATTCACTATCTAAATAAGCCCCTGCAAAACGTAAACGTAAATTTTCAGTGGCTAAATAATCCAGCTCTAATTCTGCACCTTTCACTTCTGCTTTTGGCCCATTGGCTAAAACTGAAGTAACACCGCCCCCTTGCCCCTCTGTTGCAACTAATAAATTGGTCTGGATATCTTTATAGTCGTAATAGAAAATATTGGCATTTGCAACTAAATCCCCATCCAGTAAGCTAGATTTCAAACCGAGCTCGTAACTGTTTAAATATTCAGGGTTAACATCCGCAAGTTGGGTTAGGCTACTGGATAAACCTGTATTAAAACCACCAGAACGGAATCCACGTGCAAATCTAAAATAAGTATTTAAATCAGGTGTAATTTCATATTCTGGTGTAATGTCATAGGTCAACTCATTCCATGTTTTCTTACGGCTTGTTGAACCGTTCGCATTTGGAGTTGGATTATAGACGGCATTGCTATACCCATCTTTTTTCCACCAACTACCTTTGGTGTAGTCGCCTGTTGTAATCTGAGTCAGGTCGAGATCAATATCTTTTTCTTCACTGGTCCAGCGTAATCCACCAGTCACCTTAAATTTATCCGTAAATTTATAGGTACTATTTCCAAATACGGCAAAACTTTGTGTAGCTTGATTATAAGTAATGTCTCTAAATGCAGGGGTTGATGCCGTCTGTGCAGCAGCACCATTTGGCAAAGTTTTCTGGACCCGTGCACTCACACCCGTAGAATCTAATTCTTCGTTAAAATAATGTAACCCTGCAATCCAACTTAAACGTTTGTTCGCATCGGATGAAATTCGAAACTCTTGGCTATATTGACGCCATTCATTATCGCTATAACTTCGTGCAACGTCATAAGGGGTGTAATCACCATCTGAAATTGACTTTTGTGTGGTCTTGTCAAAAGCCGTGATTGAGGTAAAGCTGTGGCCTCCTCCTAAATCTCCATTTAAAGTGAATGAAGCACCATCATGCTGAATTTTATTACTTTCATCTAAATCTAAATTGGTATTACGCCCTTCTGGTCTTTCATAAACGCCCCAATATTTCCCAATACTTAAGGAACCATTGTTTCCTAAACCATTGTAGGTCTGGCTATGTAAGTTAACTAATGCATTCCATTGGTCATTCACTTTACCTAAAATCTGGAAACGGAAAGATTTCTTATCAACATCGCCATAATCTTCGCCATTCGCTAAATTCTTTGCATAGCCATCACGATCTTCAGAGTAAAAAGCGCCCCGTACCGCAATATTGTCTGAGACTTTGCCATTGGCAGCCCCCTCGAAAGTACGTAGGTTATGATCACCTACACCTATCGTTGCATAGCCATTTGGTTTTTCTGAGAAAGTTGGTCTTTTAGAAATATAATTAACCGCACCTGCTGTAGTATTTTTACCGTAGAGCGTCCCCTGTGGCCCACGTAAAACCTCGATCCGCTCTAGATCGAA
This sequence comes from Acinetobacter sp. NIPH1876, assembly GCF_022808535.1. Classification (NCBI taxonomy): domain Bacteria; kingdom Pseudomonadati; phylum Pseudomonadota; class Gammaproteobacteria; order Moraxellales; family Moraxellaceae; genus Acinetobacter; species Acinetobacter sp. NIPH1876. The sequence continues at coordinate 87,335 of NZ_JALGBR010000005.1, read as the reverse complement.
TAGATCTCCAGCTCCTGCAACGGGCGCATTCAAATAGACACCATCAGCATAGATTCCAACAGGAAATACAGTCGATGCAGCAACGTCCCCTGTACCCAAACCACGGATATACCAACGTGGTCGACTATCACCATCTGGATTTTCCGCTGCTGCATTCGGTGTATACGTTAAGACATCACCAATAAAGGTTGAGCCCTTGGCAGCCAAATCTTTACCAGAAACAGCCGTAATCGCGGTTGGAACTTTTTGAATATTTTGTGCTCGATATTGTGCTGTTACAATCACATCACTTAACTTTTTGACATCTTTTGCATTGACCACCTGCGCCTGTTGCTCAGCTGTGATGCCTGTATCGATCTCTTCATTTGCCAAAGCCAATGTCGAAACACTCGCTGTTACTCCCCACATAGCAGTTAAAATACTCTGCCTAATTTTTGTGATCTTAAACATGGTGACTCCATTTAAATAAATCTATTTTTATATTGGCAACTTCTATGCCACTTAATTTATTTTATAAATTTCAATATCTTAAAAAATAAAAGTAAAACTTATGATTAGATTTTGCTGATAGATAAACATTTTCCCCTATGTTGTTGTTGTTATTCCAACATTGTTTTTTTTGAAAAATGAAAGAAAAAATAGCCATACAACTGTATGGCTATTTAGAATTAAAAATATTTCATGTATTTAAAATTTATAACTAAATTGTCCCTGCACCGTGAGTGGACGCATTGGTTGTAAGAATTCACTATTTGCGCCAGCTAGACCATTCACAAAATTACGTTCATTGCTTAGATTCAGAATATTTAAGCCAACAGTCCATTGTGGCTGTCGATAATATAATCCCAAATCTAAATTATAGTTATTTGGAACTTTAACCGTCTGGCTTAAATTGGTATACCAGTTACTGGTCCACCAGCCTGAGAGATTTACACCAAAACCTGACTGATGTTGATAATCCACATATGCACTGGCAGAGTATTTTGGAATACCCGCCGCATCATAACGACCTGCTTTACGCTGGTTTAACCCATTACTGTCCCCCCAGACAGTCGCATTGTCTGCATGGAAGCCAAAGGGAGAAAATCCTGCTGGAATAATTGAGCTATATTCAGCATTCAAATAGGTTAAGTTACCACCTATTGCAATATTTTTTTGTAGCTGCCAGCGTAGTGAAGATTCAATCCCTTTGACTTCAAAGCGTGCCATATTCCCATTTGTATCAGGTGATAAATCTCGCTTCTGCTCAAATCCGCTTAATGTGAGAAATAGTTGATCAATGATCGGTTCATATTTAAATCCTAATTCCTTTAATTCACTTTGACTGTCAAACGCTAAAGGATTCAGTTGATTGCCTGCCCCCCAAATTAAAAATGGGCCAAAAACACCTGTGTTGAGTGCAGTGCTCTTATCATAGGTAAAATACAGTGTAGTTTTTTCTGTTGGCTTGATAAATGTACTGGCTTGATAACTGAGCAAACTATACTTATTGCGATCTGAACGGACATCAGTCGGCACTAAGACCAACGGGTTTTCCAGTTTGGCTTTAATTGAACTATGATTAATCCCAAGATTAATGCCAAACACATCATTAAAAGTAAAGTTCTGCTGAGTAAACACACTCCACGTATCCCAAGACCCCGTTCCTGTATAAACAGCACCACCACCATTGGGAGGGAAACCACCTTTTTCAGCATATAAGCCATGACCGACTGGATACATTCTTGGTAGATTTAAATAACCAAAGTACTGAGAATATTGAGGAACACCGGCCTGTCCAATCCAACCTCCTGTTGAACTGTTATTATTGAACAACCCAAGTAAATCCCCTGGATTTTTTTGAGAAGGATCATTGGTCAGATCATAAGGGTTAATATTAAAACTATTATTTGCCGCTAAAGAAGTAAATTCCTCACGGCGAAATGCTCCTCCAGTACTGCCTTTATTATTCACCTTAAGCCCAAACAACTCGAAATCATAATCTGCGAGGAATTCTAGGCGATTATCAAATAACTCATGTTCCAGATCAGTAAAGAAACTTCCAACCGAATCACCTAAATCTTTGCTGTTTTGATAAAGCGTACTATTAGAAACAGACCAATGCGTATTCAAATCTTTAACTAATTTTAATTGGGTGCTGAATCGTTTGGCACTATTTTTATCTTCACTTCGACCAGAAATATTATCGTCTAGTTTGACCAATCCATTACCAGGTATAGATGGATCATAGACCCAACCTCGAATCGTTCCAGCCTGATTTGCTGTTGCATTAGGTAAAGGTGTTGTTTGAATTGGGCCTACAGCAATATATTGGTTTTTATCATTCTTTTGTCGATTCTGCCAACCAATCACTTTTGAATTCGCATCTCCAGATTCAAATACAGGTGACCAGAAAGCTGAACCATTTTGAATAATTGGCGTAGCCCTACCTTTGTAATACTGACGGTTATCAACAGATTGTTGTGTTGCCCGATTCCAACCATGTGTCACGTTAAAATCATAATAATCGTCATAACTTATATTCCAGTCGACACGTAGACTATCATCTGGACGCCAAGCTAATGCACCATAGAATGCATTAAAATTATTTTTCACATTGTCATAATAATCATCAGTTTTTTGGGCTGTTGCACTGACACGAAATGCAAGTTCTTTAGAGATCGGGGCTGTATGATCAATACTGACAGAAAAATTAGGTTCTGTACCTTTTCCTGCATAGATTGAACCAACTGAGCCAGAAATCGTTGTTTCTGCTTTATTAAAGTTAGGTTTTTTAGTGAGATAATTAATATATCCACCTGAACCCGAAGTAGGTGCAAAAATTACTCCCGTCGGCCCTGCAACAATATCAGCCGCTTCATATGCATTTAAATTAGTCGGATGACGGGTACTATAAATTCGTTGGCTATCTTGAAAGACCTCTGAATTTTGCCCCCGTATCTGCGGTGCGAAATTGGCATTTTGTCCCCCGCCTCGGGTAATACTTGGCGCATATTTAACAAGATCATCTGCACTACGAATCACATCCTCACGAAATTGTTGTTCCGATACTTGGGACACTACACGAGGTGTGTCTAATACAGAGCTATCCGTTCCATAAATTGAAGTCACTTTACGTTTGGGAACAACAGTTTGTTTTTTATTTGCACCAGTCACCACGACATCTGCCAAAGTAATCACATCACTTTCAGTATTTGCCGATGTATTTTGGGTTTCTTCGGCAAACACATGTATGGGTAAAGATGCCCCCGAAAAGGCTAAGGCAATCACTAAAGGTTTTAATTGAAAAGGCTGCTTCATATCATACTCAGTAAAGTAAATTTACAGTACGTTACGCAAGGCCTATGCCAATCATTAAAAAGCCTCAAAACAACACCCAAGATATTGATTTAATAGTTTTTAATTTTTATATATTTAGATATCAGCTTTATAAATGTTTATTTTTTCAACAGATTTGTTGAAATAAAGACAGTAAACAAAAACCATAATCAAGTAAGATACTGATAAATATAAATAAATTATTGGCATTTATTCTGCAAGTCCATAAAGATGACTATCCAATATGAGTATTTATAATGACAACTCGATCAATTCTATTGTCACGTCGAAAGTTTTTAGCACAAAGTCTTACCGCAGTAGGTGGTGTATCTTTAATAGGGAGCTTGTCTGGCTGCGATCAATCACCACAAACGGGTACTGAAGTACAGAGCCCATCTTCACTCACTCCCAAACATGGTGGAACGATTCGATTGGGTCTAATTGGTGGACAACAGTCAGGCAGTTTAGATCCACATCTGTCTACTTCAAGCGCAGGAATTACCCGAGGTTTTGCCATATATAACAAGCTATGGGAATGGGATGAAAATATGCTGCCACGTCTTGCCTTGGCTGAATTTGCGGAACCAAATCATAATGCGAGTGAATGGACCATTCGTCTACGTAAAGGTCTAGAATTCCATCACGGTAAAACAATTACTGCTGATGATGTGATTTTCTCAGTAAAACGTTTAACCGACCCAAAGCTTGCTTCACCGTTTCGAAATCTGGTGCAATGGATTGATCGGGATCGCATCCAAAAATTAGATGAATATACCGTTCGTATTCCTTTTATCAATTCAATTGCTGGTTTCGTTGCGCTACCTGAAACTTGGGTGAATTTTGGTGGAATCGTACCTACCGACTTTGATCCAATCCATAACCCAATCGGTGCAGGTCCTTATAAAGTCAAACAGTTTATCCCTGGTCAACGTTCTGTCTTCACCCGTTTTGAAAACTATTTTAAAGCGGATCAACCTTATGCAGACAGTTTTGAGGTGATTGATTTTAAAGATCAAGTCTCGCGTTTAAATGCCTTATTAGCAGGACAAATTGATATCGCCAATGCCATTTCACCTGAATACATTAAAATTCTGGAGCAGGCGAAACATATTCAAACCATTCGTTCTGAAACGAATACCCATAATGGTTTTGACTTTAATACGCAACAAGCCCCTTTTAATGATCCTAAAGTCCGTCAGGCATTTCGTTTAATTGCCAATCGAGAGGAGCTTGTACAACGTGGGTTAAATGGTCAGGGACGTATTGCCAATGATCTCTACTCACCACAGGACCCTGCTTTTCTTAACCTACCCCAACGTCAGCAAAATATCGAGGAAGCAAAAAAATTATTGGCACAAGCTGGTTTTAAAGATGGTTTAAATGTTGAACTTGTTGCACCTGCTGGCAGCGCCCAGCCTGCACTGATCTTTGCAGAACAAGCAAAACATGCCAATGTGAATATACGAGTCAAACAAGTCGATGCCGCAACATTTAATGGACCAGACCGCAATAAATGGCAATTGTCGAGTAACGCAACCAATGTCGGTACACCCTATTTATCTACTGCTGTTGTCAATGATGCACCGATTTCAACAACCAATAAAATCAATTTTAAAGATCCTGAATATAGTGAGTTGTTTTATAAGGCGCTTGCCGAACCAGATTTAGCAAAGCGAAAAGTGTATTTGACCCAAGCACAGAAAATTCAACATGAACGTGGTGGAATGCTGATCTGGGGATTTAGTCATACCATAGATGCAGCCACAAAAAATATTGGAGGCTTAGCCCCAGAACATACTATTTTTCCAACGTGGCGTTTTGAGAAATTATGGAAGGGTTGAGTACATCCGTTTAACTTTGCTTCCCCTCTTTATGAGGGGATTTTTATTCTGCTGGCAGAATAAATTAAAAAAGCTGCCGAAGCAGCTATTTAAGATGTGGCTGGGATTATTGAGGAACAGTGATCACCGATAATTTATCTACGCCGACTCGTTCAATACTTGCCAATAATTTTGCCACTGTCCCATAAGGAACAGTTTCATCCGCATTCAGGTTCAAAGCCAGCTTCGGGTTGCTATTCTTGCGTGACTGAATTTCTTGTTCAAAACTTGCAAGTGACACTTTGTCCTTATCCAAAAAAATCTCACCCTGTGGATTAACACTAATCACGACAGCTTTATTCTGATCAGTGGATTGAGTCGGTGCGGCCTTAGGTAAATTGACTTTCACCGTATTGGTCAGCAAAGGTGCTGTGACGATAAAGACAATCAGCAAAACCAACATCACATCCACCAACGGTGTAATGTTAATTTCACTCACCACGTCATCATCTTGAGAAGTAGAAATTGCCATTATGCGAATACTCCTTTCTCTTTCACTTCTTTTGTTGAAGCATCATTCAGAATCGTACTCTCTGCTGTATTTTTGGTTTTAGCAGTCGGCAATTGAAAACCAGCCTTTTGATTTAAACTGACAAAATCTGTTGCAAAATCATCTAAGTCTGCACCAATCGCTTTAACTTTACGTACAAAGTAGTTATAAGCAAGCACAGCAGGTACAGCAACAGCGATACCAATTCCTGTTGCAATCAATGCTTCACCAATCGGTCCAGCAACGACATCCATACTTGCATTACCAGAATGGGCAATCGCCTGTAATGCATGAATGATTCCGAATACTGTACCAAACAAACCAATAAAGGGTGCATTGTTACCAATAGACGCCAATAGCGCTGAACCTTTCTCCAATTGACGACGTTCAGTTAGAATTTGTTTGCGTAAGTGACGTTCCAATAGGTCCTGACGGCTCCAACTGTTTTGCAAGTCATGGTGTGTTTTTTCATCTGCTTCTATCAGTGTTTTAAACCCCGCATTTGCAACACGTGCTGCTGGTCCTTGCCCCGATTCAGATTTAGTTACGGCGTCAGATAAATTTTTTGCTTTCCAAAACGCCTCTACGAAACGTTTATCTTGTTTTGATGCTCTTTGAGTCTGAACGATTTTGATTACAACCAGTGCCCAAGTCACAATAGAGAAAGCAACCAATAACCAGATAGTGCCGTCATGGATCAATGAATTAATGTCAGTCATGTGAATATCCTCTTAATCTATAAAATTAAATTTATTTCGGTAATTGATAATGAATTGGAACATCGACCCAACCTTCTACAGGGGTTTTACCTTTTAAAGCGGGTGAAAATTTCCATTGCTTTACTGTTCTTACAGCAGCGCTATCTAAAAGTTTTTTGCCACTACTTTGCTTGACACTGACCGTATCAGGGCTACCATTTGCTAATACTTTGACCCTTAAAATCACAGAACCCTCCCAACCACGTTCGAGTGCCTGTTCTGGATATTCGGGTGCAGGATTACTCAGATAGCCGGCATATCCTTTCGCTTCCGTCACAGGTAAGTTGTCATCGACCGACTTCACAGGTTCAACCACTTTCTGAACAGGTGCAGGAGCCACCTCTTTGGTCACGACAGCCTCTTCAACTTTTTGTGGCGTAGGCTGAGTGACTGCTTTAGGTTGCTCCACCGCTTTCTGTACAGGTTTGGGTTGTTCAACCTGTTTAACTATTGGTTTTGGCTTTTCCACAACCGGTGGAATTTTAGGTTTCTCTGTTACAGGAGGAATTTTAGGTTCAATCACTTTGGGTGGTTCTTCAGGTTTTACAATTTCAATCACCACGGGTTCTGGCTTATGAATATCCAAAGTAGGTGTAGGCAAGTGTTTTGCGATATACCAAATTCCTAAATGCGCAGAAGCAACTGCAATAATCGCAATCAACACTTTATTCAAGCGTGGTGGAGAAGGTTGCGTAAGCTCCAAGGAATGCCGTGTAAACGGATCTGCTATGTTGTTTGAACTAGCTTCAGGTGCATATTGTTCAAATAGCAACGCCCGTTTATGCGAGTTAAATATTAGTTCACTCATAGGGTTTTAAACGAAAAATAAAATATTGAATAAAAAATTGCACAAGTCATGCCAAAAGAGCAAGTATTTGATTTTTATATTTTTAATCACTATTTTTTAATTAATCGATATTCAATATGTTGGTTTTCAGACAGTGTTATGCTGTTCAAACAACAAGATCCCTTTGATATATCAAAGGGATCTAAATTTATTATTTTAATTTATATCCAACCAGTGGTAAGACCTCTTCTGCTACCCGATAGGCTTCTTCCAAATGAGGGTTACTGGCTAAAATGAAATGACCAACACCAATATCAATATATTCTTGCAAACGCTCTGCAACCTGTTCATAGCTACCCACTAAAATACAGTTAGGTCCGCCACGTACATTGGACATACCCGCCCAAACGTTCGGACTTACAAATAAGTCTTCGAAACGATTGCCCTGCGCCAAAGCCTGCTGACGTTTTGCACCGACCGACTCAGTATCTTTTCGTTCAAAGGCATGACCATCAACAGCAATGGTTTCATACATCTGTTTAAGCTCCTGAAAAGCTTGCTCTTGTGTAGGCCGTGCCAATATATCAATACGCATACCAAATTTAACTTTACGATCAGGCGAGTTTTGTTCAAAAAATGCTCGTGCCTGTTCAATGACTTTTTTCTGCTGCTCAACAGGTTCACCCCAAGTTAAGTGAATATCGGCATGACGTCCTGCGACTTGTAAGGCGGCATCACTCGCACCAGCCAACCATAACCGAGGTACATCATATTGATTCATTGGGTATCTCAACCCACCCTGCTCAACATGAAAAAACTTACCATCATAGTCAAATGGCGCATGATGTGAATAACCTTTTACAAACTCCAAAAACTCGTTGGTCCGTGCATAGCGCTGGTCATGTTCAATAAAATCACCGTAAGCACGTTGCTGCGCACCGCCTCCACCTGAAATGACATTCCACTCTACTCGCCCCTGACTTAAACGCTGTAAACTGGCAGCCATTTGACTGGCATAGGCTGGATGAATAAACCACGGCTGAATCGCAATCAACAGTCGAAGTCGTTTAGTTTCCCTTGCTAATGCTGAAGCCAACACCCAAGGCTCTTCAGTATGAGGAAAAGCGGGAATCAATGCGCCATGAAAACCAACAATATCAGCCGCTTTTGCCACTTGTTGTACATAATCATAGTAGGCAAACAACTGATCTTCATGCTGCGGTGCCACGCGTTGTGGAGAATTAATTGCTGGATTTAACTGATTCCATTCACCACGGGTATGTAACTGATGTGCTCGACGACCATCCCCATGAACAGGAATTCTCCATAAAAACTCAACTGACATAATAGTTCTCAATAATTAAAAATTTCACGACATCGTGTTCGTTAGCTATGTCATGAGCAGAAATCATGCCGCTTTTCATTCGATATTTTTTTAACATATACTATTGTTTTATTTAAACTTTATAAAAACATACCAAAACATAGTGTTGAAATTTCAACACTTCTATACATTTAAATGTCTGTTTCACAGCATACATGACTGACTCAAAAACAATAGTCAGTATAAAAAATAATAAATAATTGATTTTTATATATTAATTATTTTGGCTTAGTTCTTGCTCTATTTCTCTATATTTTTTAATTCTTATGATGATATGCGTATTCTTCCTAGCTTATTTTTAAGTTTTAGTCTTTTAGGACTCGTCGCTTGCGATGCAAAACAAAACGAACAAGCATCTGAGAGTAAACCATCTCAGCAACAGTTGCGTATTGCTGTCGTAGCAAATGGAACATCAGGTAGTCTGGACTTTATTGGCGTACCACAACTCATCTCTCAAGACCCTATTTTTCTCAAGGCCTTAAAGCAACAACATATTGAGTTGAAATGGGAGCCAGTAACAACTGCTGCTGTAGCGACTTTAGTCAATGAAAGTTTCCTGAACAATAAAATTGATTTTGCTTTTTATGGCAACCTACCAGCTGTCGTACTAAATGCAACTGGGGTAAAAACACAAATTGTTGTGCCTGGGGGGATTGGTAATAATGTCTATCTGATTGTGCCACCTGATTCACAGGTAAAAAGTATTGAGGACTTAAAAGGTAAAAAAATTGCTTTACATCGTGGCCGTCCTTGGGAAATCAATTTTGGCCAACTGATACAAAGCAAAGGTTTAAACCTCAAAGACTTTCAAATTATTAACCTAAACCCTCAAGCAGGTGCAGCAGCTTTATCTGCCAAAAGTGTGGATGCATTTTTTACTTTAAGTGATGCGCTAACTTTACAAGACCGCCATCTCGGTAAAATTATATGGTCATCTCAATCCTTGCCTGCTGACTGGAAAATGCGTGCGGAATTATGGGGACGTAAAAACTATATTGAACAATATCCAGAGACCACTCAATTACTTGCTGATGCAACAGTTAGGGCAATGAACTGGATATCCCAACACCAAAATGAATTTCAGCAGAGTCAAACCAAGTTTGGACAACCTTTGTCTGTGATTCAACGTGAAAGCCAAAATAGTGCAAGTACATGGCAACAGGATTGGTCACCTGAATACAAAGTTGATTTCCTTAAACAACACTATGCCAAAGTCATTGATCATGCTGTGAAAAACCAGTTGATTCAAACGCCTTTAAAAGCAGATGAGCTGTTAAATCCAAAATTTGCCGAGCAAGCAATTCAAAATTTACATGCAAACGATCAGCAGAAGAAACAGGGAGACTAAGCGATGAAAACGCTCGTGAATCCTCCCCTTGAAAAGAATATCGTTGTGGTTAGACCTCCGCTATGGAGGAGAATTTCTGCTGAGCAGTTGTATGGGCTGCTCTCGCTGATTTCCCCTATATTGGCTTTACTTACTTGGCAATTTATTTGCTCTTTACAAATTTTTCCAACTCAAATTCTGGTGCCACCCGCAACGGTCTGGAATACATTTATTAGTTTATTGCAAAGTGGTGAACTACAACTGCACTTAAAGGATAGTCTTGCTCGATTATTTTTTGGATTTTCTATTGCAGCACTCAGTGCCATTGCTTTTGGAATTGCCTATGGTTCAATCACCACATTCCGTAATTACACTTATATCTTATTTAATCTGCTTTACCAGATTCCGATCTTTGTTCTTATTCCTATTTTTATTCTCGTTTTTGGGATTGGTGAACTGTTTAAAATTTTACTCATTATCAAAGCCTGTTTTTTCCCAATTGCTTTGGCAACAGCAGATGCAGTGAAAAATATTCCTAAACAATATATTGAACTCGGTCAAATCTACAAACTTAAAACGCGAGCGTGGCTTAGGTACATCGTCATCCCCTCTACATTACCCCCCTTGATCAGTGGACTGCGAATTGCATTAGGCCGAGCATGGTTGATTTTAGTTGCCGTTGAATTACTTGCAGCGGGTACTGGTATTGGTCAGATGATGGAGCTTGGACGGCAAATGCTTCGTCTAGATGTGGTGATGGTCGGGGTATTTATCACAGGCATGATCGGTTTTAGCCTCGATAAACTTTTACGTTTGGTCGAACAACGCTTTATATCACCTGCTCTCAGTTCAAGGGGGAAATAATGTCGTCACTATCACTTACTTTAAAAGGTGCATTACAACAGCCTGTGGTCCTTTTACAAGGTCTCGTACTTCCAGCAATATTACTAGCGTTATGGCAATACAACTCAGGACTAGGCTCTAGTCATGCCTATGCCTTTGTCCCTTTACAGAATATTTATTCTGCTTCTCTTCAACTACTAGAAACAGGTGAATTATGGGTGAATACATGGGGTAGTCTGAAGAAAGCGGGATTAGGCTTTTTATTTGGTTCAACAGCTGGACTAATTTTAGGCGCCTTACTCGCCTATTCAAAAGTTTTTAATGCGCTCGTTTCGCCACTGTTTAACAGTATCCGACAAGTTCCACTCCTCGGTTTAACGCCATTAATTGCTTTATGGTTTGGCAATGGTGAAGAAGCCAAGATCTTTATTATCGCACTGGCTTCTTTTTTCCCCTTGGTCATTAATACCTTTCAAGGACTTAGCCACTATGATGAAAAATACAGTGAAGTCGCACGAATGTATCAGTTTTCATTTTGGCGTGAATTTAAAAGAATCCGCTTGCCACAAGCCTTGCCACATATTTTAACGGGGTTAAATTTAGCGGTCCCTTTTACCTGGATCACCACCACAGCAAGTGAATTGCTATTCAATGCAGGCGCAGGCTTGGGCAATCTCATGATGAAAGCTGAAATTAATGCTGAAATGGACATCCTATTGGTGTGCGCAATGACCGTCACCATGAGCGGTATTTTTATGACCACATGTATCCACTTCATTTCAAAACGTCTGCTGCAATGGCGAGCTTAGTAGCCCCTAATTTAAAAATACAATCAGGATTTCAAAATGTCTTTTCCTTTACTCTCGATTAAAAAACTCAATAAATCATTCCAACGTGATCAGAACAACTTAACTGTTTTAGACGGTATTCATCTCGACATTGAGCAAGGCGAATTTATCTCCATTGTCGGCAGCAGTGGTTGTGGAAAATCGACGCTACTCCGTCTAATTGCAGGACTAGACTCAGACTATCAAGGTGAAATTTTACTCAATAAAATTCCTATCCAAGGGACAGATTTAAAACGAGGCTTAATTTTTCAGGAGCATCGCTTACTGCCTTGGCTCACCGTTTCCGAAAACATCCATTTGGCGCTGGAAGAAACAGGGTTAAGCCGTTCAGAAAAAAATGCACGTGTGAAAGAGCATATCGAAATTGTTGGACTTACTGGATTCGAGAATGCATACCCTCACGAATTGTCTGGTGGTATGGCACAGCGGGTTGCCATTGCACGTGGGTTAGTCAATAAACCTGATATTTTACTTTTAGATGAACCGTTTGGTGCATTGGATGCCATGACCCGGAGTCATTTACAGGCTGAACTGCAACGTATCTGGCAACATGAAAAAATCACCATGATTCTTGTGACGCACGATATTGAAGAAGCCGTATATCTTGGAGATCGTGTGATTGTGATGTCAGCTCGACCAGGGAAAATCAAGGAAATTATACCTATTCCTTTAGCCCATCCAAGACATAAAGATAGTGAAAGCTTATTCAATTTTCGTAATCAAGCACTTCATCTACTGGACCATACCGCATAATTAAATCGAATATTGATCGATATTAATATGATTTAGAAAACAGACGATGTCGTGATATTAATAGTCTTTATTATATATTATTCAGGAGTTTTAGCATGGGTTTATCAATTTGGCATATTCTATTATTTGCCGTTATCGTTATTTTATTATTTGGCACTTCAAAGCTAAAAAACCTAGGAAAATATTTGGGTGGTGCAATTAAAGACTTTAAAGACTCTGTTAATCCTGATGATCCAAAATTAATACAGAATCAACAATACAAAGATATTAATTCGTTAGAATCAAATAGCGAGAAGCAGACCAAGTTATAAGTGATATATTGCCATGTTTAATATCAGTTTTGGGGAACTATTTGCTTTTGGCATTATTGCCCTCATCATTTTAGGGCCTGAAAAGCTTCCTCAAACATTAAGAATGGTACTATTCAAATATAGAGCAATTAAAAACCACCTCAATAAAATCCAGAATGATCTAGAAAATGAACTGGAATTGATTGAACTAAAAAGAATCATGCAAGAAGAGCTGCAAAAAATAAAACAAAATGAAGAACAGCTCAAACAACAACTCACGCTCATGCAACAAGAAATTGAAAATGTACAATCCACTGTTTCTTTGGAACAAAGAACCAAAGCAACATACACCACGGATTATGTCTATATCCAATCACATGACAAGTTAAGGACGCCATTTTTAACTCATTTTAAAACAGTAAATAAATTCAATGAGGATCAAGCCGCATGACTGAACATCTCGTCAGTGAAAACCTCACTGAAATGAAATATAGCGAACACCTGAAAGAGTTAAGAAAGCGTTTGATCTATAGCATTGGTGCGGTTGTTACCATTTTTTTAGTGCTTCTCCCGCTTGCCCAACAAAACTACCATGTTCTTGCTCGACCTTTAATCTCATTGTTACCTGTTAACTCAACCATGATTGCAACGGATGTCATGGGTACATTTTTAGCTCCGTTCAAACTCAACATTTATCTGGCAATTCTAGTGAGTATTCCCTTTATCCTGTATCAGTTTTGGCAATTTGTTGCACCTGCACTCTACCAAAACGAGAAAAGATTTGGTGTCGCTCTAGCACTTTCCAGTATTTTTTTATTTTATCTCGGCCTCTTGTTTGCTTATGGCCTGATCTTACCCTTGGCCTTAAAGTTCTTTATATTGGCTTCTCCTGAAAATGTATTACCGATGACGGATATCAATAGCTATCTGGATTTCTGTTTAAAGCTTTTTCTTGCTTTTGGTCTGGCATTTCAAATCCCAGTATTAACTTATATTCTTATTTTTATTGGAATTCTATCTATTCAACAATTAGAACAACATCGCAAACACATCATTGTGTTCTTCTTTTTTATTGCAATGTTCATTACCCCTCCAGATGTGTTCAGTATGCTTGCTCTTGCTGTCCCTATGTGGCTGTTATTTGAATTAGGTTTATGGATCACTAAATTAACAACAATAAAAAAAGAACATCCATAGGTCAAAGATGGATGTTCTTAGAATAGAATATTTTTTCTATGCAATTTCATTTTCATTCTTATTGGGTAATAAATTATAACGAGACAAAAGGTTACGCAAAACATTGCGCGAAAGGCCTAACATTTTTGCAGTCTTGACCTGATTATTCCAGCAACTTGAAAATGCTGTATTCACAATCTTATCTTCAATAATATGCCAAGCTTCCCCATCATATTCCTGAAATAAACGCTTCAGGATATCTTCAAACTCCTGAATTAAATCACTATCAGGTAATGCTGCTGATCCACCTTCTTCTGAAAAACGCAGATGTTCAATATCAATCGTTTTACCACTGCTCATCAGTAAAGCATAATGAATATTGTTTTCCAACTCACGAATGTTCCCTGGCCAACTATAATTGAGGAGCGCATTTCTTGCCCGATCACTAATATTTGGCTTGGTGGTAATCAGCTTCTGAGAATACGAATTTAAGAAAAAATCGACTAAAGGTAAAATATCGCCTTTACGTTCCCGTAATGGCAAAATATTCAGTACCACGACATTCAAACGGTAGTATAAATCGAGCCTAAACTTGTTTTCTGCCACAGCCTTACGCAAATCTACATGCGTACCAGACAGAATACGTACGTCGATTGGAATTGGTTTACGGCCACCTACGCGCATCACTTCTTTTTCTTGCAATACCCGTAATAGCTTGACTTGTAGAGATAGTGGCAACTCACCCACTTCGTCCAAAAACAAAGTACCACCATCTGCTGTTTCGAAAATACCAGCACGTGTCTTATTTGCTCCGGTAAAGGCACCTGCCTCATAGCCGAATAACTCAGACTCAGCTAATGTTTCAACCAGAGCACCACAGTTCACAGCAAGAAAAGGTTTGTTTTTACGATCACTTTTCAAATGAATTTCACGTGCAATCAACTCTTTACCTGTACCTGACTCACCTTGAATGATAACGCTAGCAGAGCTTGGTGCAATAGTTTCAACTTGATTTAACAATTTACGAGAGTTTTGATCTGAGAAAATAATTGCTTTTGCTCGAATTGGTTTTACAGGTACCCCGTTATCTGGCAAAGTAATTACTTTATAATCATTATCCAAATAGGATTTCATAATTAATCCTTTAAATAGATTAGGATGATATTAAAATAGAATAGTACAATTCAATTACAAAACTGATAAATAATAATTACAGATATTCAATCCATGATTTAAATATTCATCACTCTAAAAATCAACCTTATAACTTTATTAAGAATATAATTCTCAATTTATGAAATGTTGTTTTTTAAGCAGAATACGAATGCTTCTGATCAAATTTAGACACCTGATTAAAATACCATTCCCTAATCGCTTATTTTATATCAGTTTAAACTTGGCATTTATTTTGCTCATTGGTTAAAAATCCATAAAATAGGTTTAATAATGAGCATCGAATTCGTTGGTATGGTTTTTCCTAATCAATGGTCAGAAACCAAAGGTACACGTATTGGTCATAAAATAGACCTCGACTATCTACGTTATCATGCACGGGCACATGAATATGCTGGTTTCGATAAAGTTTTAATTGCTAGTGGACCAAGCAGCCCAGATAGTACACAAATTGCAGCTTATCTCGCACAGCATACTGAGCAACTCGGGTTTATGATTGCCCATCGTCCCGCGCTTGTAACACCAAATCTGGCTGCACGTTCTTTTGCGACACTTGACCATACGACAGGTGGTGGAAGAATCCGTTTACATGCAATTACAGGAATTACGGCTGAGCCTCAAGAAGGTGATTATATTGTTGATAAAATTCAACGTTATGAACGGACCGGGGAATATCTAGATATCATCAAGAAACTCTGGAAAAGCGATCAACCTATTAGTTATGAAGGTAAGTACTTTAAGCTAGAAAACGCTTTTTGCCCGTTAAAGCCAGTCAACGGGACAATCCCGATTTCATTCGGTGGCTCATCCGATATTGCTTATGATATTGCAGTCCGCCATGCAGACCTGTATTCACTTTGGGGGGAACCACTGGCTGGTGTAAAAGATCAAATTACTAAATTAAAGCTCGCAGCAGAACACGCCAATAAACCGCAGCCACCTGTTAGCTTATCCGTACGCCTTATTATTGGCCCAACCGAAGAACTTGCTTGGCAGCGTGCAGAACAGATACTTGCTGATATTCAGAACAATCCAACTTTTCAGAATAACGGCACATTGTCAGGGCACAAAATCAAAGGAATTGGTTCACAACGCTTATTGGCAGCAGCCCAACAAGGTGATCGACATGATCGTGCCTTATGGATGCCCACTGCAACTGCTGTAGGAGCTTATGGTGATACCACTGCCTTGGTTGGTACACCAGATACCATTATTGCGGCATTACTCGATTATGTAGATTTAGGCGTTACCACCTTTTTAAATCGTGGCTACGATCCAATCTATGACACGGTCGATTATGGCCGCTATATCATCCCTGCTGTACGTGAAGAGGCTGCCAAAAGATTAAAGCGCATCGCTTAAACATTTAAAGCATAAAGCCGCTCTGCAATATCTTTGAAGAGCGGCTTTTTAAAATAAAGATTTTCTTCAGTGAGAAAATCTTTATTTCATCGTTTATTGTAAGTCAGGTTTACAAATAGCCTGAATTTTCTCTCCTGCAATCACCTTTTTAGCAAATGGAATCGAATCTTGTAATGACGCATTGCTAACCCTATATTTGCAATAACAAATAAGGTCGCCGTCAATAAGAAACGAAATGGCATAAATCGATACAAAGCCAAACTTCGCAATAATGGATAATTTTTAAACATAAAAGATAGAAAAAAATTTGAGATTTTGTATTAGTGCGAGATTCATGCCAAATTAATGACCTGAAAAAATATTTTAACCCATTGTTTTATATTATTTTTATAGATGACTATTTATAGTGATGTTGATTTTAAAACACTGGCGCAATGGTTCTGTTGTAATCGCAACAAAATTTGATATATCAACATCATAAAAAACGATATTACAAATAACCAATAAATATCAACAACTTAATAAATGGCATCAATTTTGCTTTAAAGCATAAAAATCACAAAAGGATGTCATGATGACAACACTTCAAACTCAATCATTAAACACACTTTGGTACACGCGCTGCCCTGTACCAACAGGCCTAGGCATTTCAATTCAAAAAGGTTGGCTCAAAGAAAAGTTTAATGAGCAGCAGATTGAAATAAAATCAATTCGAGAATCAAATTCCAAAGATATTCGCAACTCTCATTTTAACCATACACTTGCCAATTCAGTTCGACACGGTGGCAGTATTCCTGCAATCTGGGCATATGCATCTGGTCAAAAAACTAAAGTGATTGGATTATCTTGGGCTGATGAAGTTCAATTATTGTTAACACGCTATGATTCAAACATCAAAACTGTTGCAGACCTAAAAGGCAAACGTTTTGGAATTCCATTAAATCAGGATGCAATTATTGATTTCTCGCGTGCACAGGCGATTCGTGGTTTAGAGAATGCCTTAAAGACAGTAGATTTAAAGGTAAGCGATCTTGAATTAGTTGACTGTTTACGAGCAGATATTTTAACAGCACAGCAACAACAGCCAGAAGAAAATGATTCTAGCTTTTATGGTAATCGCAACAAAATCAACGCAAGTGCAGAGATCGTGGCATTAATTAAAGGTGATGTGGATGCCATTTTTCTAAAAGGTGCACATGCTGCGCAGATTGCCCATGATTTCGCCCTGCATACCATTATTGATATTGGCTCACATCCAGAACCTATTCTACGCTCCAATAATGGAACACCAAGAACACTCACTGTTGATGAAGATTTTCTAAAGCAATATCCAGAGCAAGCCCAATCAATTGTTGATGCTGTTTTACAAGCAGAACAATGGGCACATGAAAACGCCGATGAAACCCATCGTTATCTAGCAAAAGAATGTAATAGTAGTGAGCAATGGGTTCATGCGGCATACGGTGCGGATGCACATCTGAAACTGAACACTAACTTTGATGAAATCTCTATTATTGCTTTACAAGACTTGAGTGATTTTCTCTATCGCTGGAACTTTATTCCTGCACAAATTAATGTTCGTGAATGGCTTGCACAGGATATTTCTATTCAAACTCAAGTGGCTTAATACTTTAAAATTAAAAAGGTTGTCATGATGACAACCTTTTTTTATTGAATTCATTTTACTTAGAAAATTTAGTCACATTTTCCGCCTGCTTCTTTAGAAGTACGGAGTTGTATTCTCCTGGTGGAATATTATTTAAATAATAATTTCCAACATGATATAGCCTCCAGCGAATTGGATCATGCGTGGTGTGAGTTCGTGCATTTCGCCAGAAGCGGTCTAGGTTCCATTTCGATAAAGTTGAACTTGCCCCAAGTAATCCAAAAATTTCACTCGAAATTTTTAAAGATGCATGATCAGACTGACTACGGGTAGCAGCAACCGATAAAATCAGTTCAGTTTGTAAATCTTCATCCTCTACATTTGCCAAATGCTGTTCAAAAATCTGTGCTGAACGATCCAATAATGCCTCAGCTGAACGCACTAAAACAGCGAACTCACCAATCTGTTTGATGATATGAGATTCATGCGTAGGCGAGTCGACGCCACTTTCTACCCAAGGTCGAGCATGATGTTGTAAATAATCAATCCCGCCTTGTAGGGCTCCTTTAGCAATTCCTGTGTCCATTGCAGCATGTAAAATCTGAGGCCAAGTGAGTCCAGTACGTAAAACAGTGCCTAAACCACCCGTATTTCGCTTAGCAACATAACGTTCATCAACAATCACATCTTTAAAATTAACAGTGCCACTGACACTATTATTTTGTCCCATCGCATCCCAGTCATCGAGCAACTCCACTCCATGCGTATCACGATGAATTAAAATCGAGACAGGTCCATCATCACTACCGGCAAATAAAGAAATCCATTCTGCAAGTAAAGAACCCGTAGAATAAAACTTACTGCCATTTAAAATTAATTGTCCTTCTGAATTTCGCTCTACACGTGTCTTATGCTGAAATTTATCTTTACCACCCACTTCTGCAAGTGCATTACCCAAACGCTTTCCGCTTAAGATATCAACCAGTAACTGATCACGAATTTCATCATCATAGCCCGTTAAAACGCCTCGGAACATGGTGAAGTGAATCTGTAATAACTGCCCTACACCACCATCTGCGGATGAAATAATTTTCACCACATTGACCAAAGTTGAAATACTGGCGCCTAAGCCCCCAAATTGCTTGGGTACAATAATCGCAGTTAAACCAGCTTCTGAAATTAAGCGAGCTTGTTCATAAGGTACGGTCTTGTTATAACTGGGGTCTCGAGCAAATTGATTCAGTTGATCCGCCACCTCTTTTGCAATATCAAGTGCTTCTTGCTCACTTTGAATATGCCTGATACTACCTAATTCTAAAAAATTACGTTGGTTAATGTCGTTCATTGTTAACTCCGGAAAATCTGTTCTTTTTTATGCGTAAACTTCAAGTACCTTGTCTTTAAACAAGCTTGGCGCATGGATAAGCAAAGTTTTGGTATATGTATGTTGAGGGTGACTCAGCACTTGATCTGTTTCGCCATATTCAACAATATGTCCATTTTTTAATACGGCGACTCGATCTGCGATTGCACGAACAACCCCTAGATTATGGGTCACAAATAGTAAGGTCACACCTTGCTGTTGGAGGTCTTGTAGCAGTTTTAAGATGGAAGCCTGAACTGAAACATCCAAAGCAGATGTAATCTCATCACAAATCAAAACATCAGGTTGGCACAGCAAAGCTCGCGCGATAGCCACTCGTTGTCGCTCCCCACCCGATAAATCTCTTGGATAGAGTTCCTGAACTTGTATAGGCAGAGAGACTTGTTTAAGTACCTGCGTGACTTTTTCTATGGCTTCTTGTCGAGATGCTCCAAAGAAATGCTGTACAACTTTAATTAATGTCTGACCAATCGTATGCGCTGGATTCAAAGCCTTATAAGGATTTTGAAAGATATATTGCAGTTTATGCCGCTGCTGCAAATGACGCTGTTGCCCACGCAACGACAAGACTTCATCTGCTAATGTAATTTGTCCATCTGCATTTTCATTCAGGCCGGCAATGACACGCGATAAAGTGGTTTTTCCTGAACCCGATTCACCCACCAATGCTAAACATTCGCCTTTTTTTAGTTGAAATGAAATATCAAAAAGTGCCTGTTGCTGCCCATACCATGCATTAATATGTTCAACTTTTAATAGAGCTTCCCGGTCTGTTTCTCTTTCAATCACTTGATGATCAATCTCTTTAAAATTAATCACACCGACATGATTCGAATGGTGACAAGCAACAAAATGCGGATCAAACTCATCTTTTAATTGAGTTAATTCAGGTTGTTTTTGACGACATATATCTGTGGCGAAAGTACAACGTGCCGCAAAAGCACATCCCACTGGACGCTCATTGGGCGAAGGAGCATGCCCTTCAATTGGAGATAAATATTTACGAATGGCCACATCGGGAATGGCGTTCAGTAAACCTTGCGTATAAGGATGCTTAGGCGTTTCAAATAGTTGGGTTAATACCGCATCTTCAGCAATTCGACCTGAATACAGAACAATCACCCGATCTGCAATATCTTTTACCACCGTTAAGTCATGCGATACATAGATAGCAGCAACGTTATATTCCCGACATAATTTACGAATGATATTCAACACTAATGTCTGTGTCGTCACATCTAATGCGGTGGTTGGCTCATCCAAAACGATCAAACGTGGCTGTAGCAAGAATGCCAAGGCCAATAAAATTCGTTGTTGTTGCCCACCCGAAAGCTGATGAGGATAACGCTTTAGAAATAGCTCATCATGCTGCAATCCCACTTCATTTAAAATTTTGGCAACCTTTTGGTATTTTTCAGCGCTCGATAACTTTGCCTGATGGACATCTAATAATTCAAATAAATGTTGTCCAATACTTAATGCTGGGTTGAGTGCTGTTCCAGGATCTTGGGCAACATGACTAATTTTATAACCACGAACCTGACGCAAAGCATGATCATCTAAACTGAGAATATCTTCATCATCCAGTTCAATTGTGCCTTGAATAATCTTGGCTCCATATCGTGCATAGCCCAATAAGGCACTCGATAATGTCGTTTTACCTGAACCACTCTCTCCAACTAATCCTAGGACCTCACCTTCTCGTAGGCTAAATGAAATATTAGAAACGATATGATTGCCAGTGTTGACCAATGCCACGGTTAAGTCTTTTACCGTTAATACTGTATTTTTAAATTTATCTGCCATGCTTATTTTTCCTCAATCCGAGCTGCTGCACGTCCAACGCCCTCAGCCAATACATTCGTTCCGAGCGCAAACAAAGCAATTAAGATGACAGGAGCAAATACCGCCCACGGCTGCACCAATAAACCAGCGCGATTTTCATTAATCATGAGTCCCCAATCTGCTGCTGGAGGTGCCACACCATAACCAAGAAAAGCCAAACCCGATAACATACCCACAGCCCATGTCAGCATCACACCAAGATGGATGAGTAAAGGCGTCAGCATGTTGGGTAAAATTTCACGAAATAAAATATAGGTTTTTGAGTACCCGAGAATTCTGGCTGCTTCGATATATTCTTGTTCCACCAGATTAAGTGCAACGCTTCGCGCAAGACGCACTACGCCAGGAATAAAAGCAATTGAAACCGTTAAAACAATGAGCCAAGGTTCCCGACCTAACATTGAAACGATAAGCAAGACCAATATAAGATCAGGAAAGGCCATAAAAACATCTGTAAGCCAAGTCACGAACTGATCAATCTTATTTCGAGCAAAAGCAGCGAATATGCCTAAACTAGAGCCAATAATTAATGCAACCAAACTGGCAGCCAGTGTCATCCAGATAATAGAAGCCCCTCCTGAAAGTACACGCGACCACACATCATGACCGATATAATCATATCCAAGAAACGATTTTCCTTCAGGCGGACCATATGTCATGCCGATCAAAGCAGTGGGCTCAAAGGGAACCAAGAGCGGTCCAACCAGTGCAAAAATCAACACTAAGGTCGTGACTACAAATCCAAAACGTACTTGTCTTTCACGAATTAATGTTTGAAAAAAATTTCTTTGGTACCAATGAAGTGAGCTCATTTCCCACCTCCTTGCTGAATGTTCTTTAAAGCATTACGGCGGTCAACAGGTTTTACTGTAATTGGTCGACCTGACTTCCATAAACGTAATGCCTGACGACGGCCTGGCGAACGTGCTTTATGTCTTTTGGCTGTTCGTATTCTTGGTGTGAGTAAGGTTGTGATTAAATCTGCAATTAAATTAACGGCTACCACACAAATGGTCAGTAATAAAACAATTGCTTGAATGGTCGGGATATCTCTTAATTCAATTGCGGCATTGAGTGCATTACCAATACCGGGATAACTGAAAACCACTTCAATAATGAGAGCTCCACTCAGCAGAACCCGTATCGTTAATGCTGTTCCCTGCACCACTGGCACCAATGCATTTGGTAAAACATGTTTCCATATGATCCGTCGCTCAGGAATACCACGTAATCGTGCAGAGGTCACATAATCCGACTCAAGTGCATCAATCATGGAACCACGAACTAAACGCATCAGATATGGAATAAGCGATAAGGCCAAAGTTAAAATCGGTAAAACTAAAAACTCTATTTGGCTAAAAGCTGACTGCTCTGGAATCAACAAGGATGCAGCTGGCAATATGTGCAGGATTGAGGTTGAGAAAAACATCATTAACCAGATTGCAATCACAAATCCTGGAACAGCCTTGAATAGAATAGAGCTAGAAACAATAATACGATCTAGTTTGCTATCTCGACGGAGTGACAGCCACACACCCAGTACCACTGAAAGTGGTACAGTAATAACAATAACCAAGATCGTTAATGCAACGGTGTTACCAAAATAATTCTGAACAATCTGTACAACAGGTACATTTGAATCAATCGAACGGCCAAAATTACCTTGCAATAATTGACTCAGCCAATGCCAGTATTGAATCAATATTGGATCGTTCAGGCCCAATTGTTCACGAAGTATTTGAACCGTCGCTTCTGGTGCTTCTGGGCCCAAAATGACGCGAGCCGGATCAGATGGGAGTGCTTGTGTGGCAATAAATACAATGAGACTAATCACAAATACAACCAATACACCTGACAACAACCGTGTGAAAAACCAAGGTAACCATGCTGGTATTTCAAATGATCTCGTCATTGTTTGATGTGAAATGGCTGTCTCTATATTGCTGGATTGCGTTGTCATAGCGGTCACCCCCTACGCCAAAATTCATCTGTACGCCACGCTGCAAAGCCTGTGCGATCGGGTGTTACGCCACCAATTTGGCCAGAATGTGCATCGAGTACATTATTAAAACCCCAAATGAGCAAACCACCTTGCTCATGTTGAATATGCTGTGCTTCATGAATGAGAACTTTGCGTTTTTCCAAATCAGGCTGTTGTAATGCTGTATGAACCAATTCAGTAAAACGTTCATTGTTAAATCGAGTTTTATTATTTGCCGCACCAGGCCCATCAATTTGCAAAACGGTTAATAAAAAAGGTCGTGAAACGTTTGAACCTGTACTAAATGCCCAATCTTGTTTTACAGCATCAGCAAAGGTGGCAGCTTCAACCTGTTTAACATTAACAATAACACCAGCCTGAGCCGCATGCTGAGCAAAAACCAATGCGGCATTGCTATCTGGACCTGTATACAAATCAACCGCCAAGCTATTGCTAAAACCAGCTTCTTTCAACAATCCCTTAGCTTTATTTAAATCTTGCTTACGCTGTAGAATACTGTGGTCATACACGGGATCACTAAAGGAATAGAGATCATTTGCAACTCGTCCTTGACCAGCTAAAGCCCTTTTAACCAAATCATCTCTATTGGCAATCAATCTAAAAGCTTGACGTACTCGAGGATCATTGAAAGGTGCTTTTGAGGTATTCATATCAAAAGATTGCCAAGCATCTGTTTCAGAAGAAACGAGATTCAATCGTTTATTGGCTTGAATTAAAGAAATATGCTCGGCACTTACACCTGAAGCAATGTCAATTTGACCAGATTGCAAAGCAGCAAGACGCCCTGTCTGATCTTTAAAATCAATGATTTCTATTGCATCAGCATAAGGCCTATTTTCTTTCCAGTAATTTTCAAAACGGACAAAGCGTGAACGCTGGCCTGGTGTAAAACTGTCAAGCTTAAAGGGACCTGCTCCTACGACATTTTTAACTGGGTCATAATCTGTAGGAACGATGCCTCCCCAACTCATCCATGCCTCAGGTAAAGCAACCAACCCTTTTCCTTGAGTAAAAGGAATCTCAACTGTGTATTCATCTCGCTTTTTAATCTCATTCCTTTGCAAAGAATAAAGATAGGCTGCAAATGGAGAAGCGAGTTTAGGGTCCGTCAAACGGCGTAAGGAGAAAATAACATCATCAGCAGTAATCGTTTTACCATGATGAAATTCGAGTCCTTTTTTTAAGCGAATGGTCCATTTCGTCCCATCATTATTCGGCTCCGCAAATTCAGCAAGTGCGAGTTTGGGCTGGATATCTCTACCCCATTCCCATAATTTTGCATATAAAGGCCAACCTCTGAATGCACTGGACATACCAATAGGCTTATGCGCGTCTAAATTACCGGCTTGATTGCCATTGATTACTCCAATTTTGATCACACCGCCTTTTTTCGGATTATCATTTTGAGTATTACTAGGACTAGCACTCTCAGAAGATGAAGAGTCAGTTTTAGAACATCCTATTAGGCTAATTGCAGCAACAGCTCCAACCCCCAATCCAGTCTGCTTAATCAGTTCTCGACGTGTAATTTTGTTCATGTTTTCTCCCTTAAACTACGATTTCTTGATTCAAGAGAGAATCAATGGATGAATTTTTATTGAGCTTAGGTAACTCAAAACCATGATCGAGCTCTAATAACGGGAACAATAAATCAGCTACGCGATAGGCTTCTCCAATTAAAGGGAAACCAGATAAGATAAAGGCAGATACACCATAGCTTTCGTATTCTTTAATCCGTTCAGCAATATTTTCAGCACTGCCGACCAAGGCAGTACCTGCTGCTGGGTTTAAAATATCAAAACCAAATAAAGATGGCCCAGTCCAAACATTAGGATAAATTTCAAAATCTTTAGCACGAGGTAATACCCCATGTCGTAACAAAGTGAGATTTCTTTGAACGATCGGATTTGGGCTTTGATAACTCTCAAAAGTTTCATCGGGAGGAAGCTGCCGTTTAACAGCTTCAATTGCATAATTTAAATCAATCTTGTCGAGTAATGACTGAGCATACTGCCAAGCCTCTTCTTCTGTTTCTCGGACAATAATTTGCAATCGAGTACCAAACTCTAAAGTACGCCCAACTTTTGCCGCCTCAGCGGCAACTTTGCTAAACTTTTCTCCAAGCAGCGGTGGCGTATTCGCAAAACTTAAATACACATCGAGTAATTCAACAGAATGCTGAACGCCTTTGGCAGAAGTTCCAGCTCCCCATAAAGGAACACCCTGCTTTTGAGTTGGACCACGCCATTTGGACATTGGAGATCCACTTTCTAGACGTGGTGCAATTTGAATAAATTCCCCCTCAAATCCAGATCGATCACCTAAATAGTTTTGCTGAAATGCTGTCCAGTATTCCTTACTAAAGTCATAACGCTCATCATGAGTATAGTGAATACCTAAAGCTGCCAAACCCTGATCATTTCCATTCACAACATTGAATAACAAACGTCCTTTAGAGAAGGCATCAAACGTTTGCGCATATTTCGCCAAAACTGCTGGCTGGACTTCTCCAGGATGTTGGGCAACCAGAAACTTTAAACGTTCAGTAAATGGAATTAAACTTGCAGCAACAGCAAGTGTTTCATACTCGCTGGTACCCATAAGTGAACCGTAAAAACCAAGTCGATCCGCAGTAATCGCAATCTGTTGCAAGTGTTCATAATCAGTATCCCACCGCCCAGATTCCAACCAAGGATATGGTCCATCCGGAGAAGTGAGATACCATAAAAGTTTTACAGCCATAGTATTCTCTATATTTATATTTGAATCAGATTTCTAATGAAGTGGAAGTAATCCAAGCGACTTGGCTTTATCGGTTAAACCACTCATTCGCCACTGCTGCTGTAAAACACCCTGTCCGTATTCACGGCTTCCCCCAGCTAATTCAGCTAGTAGCTGAATCTGTGCACCTTCCTCAAGTAACAAGATAAATTCAGCTGTTTCTTGTAATCCCTGACGTCCCCATACGGTTGCACCACCGTTGGCTTCTAAAATTGCTCGATGTTCGATATCAACTTTGAGTTGATCTAAAATGAAATCGACTTCTGCCTGACGGCGATCAATATAAATTGGGAGTTCTTTAAATAAATGAAAGCGCTGAACAGGCACATAACGAATCGGTAAGGTACGATGGGTTTGCGCCCAAGCCCCTAAATTCGGCGCGTGTACATGAGATATTGTGGTGACATCTGCATGCTCGCGAAAAAGTTTGTTATAACGCCCACCTGCATTTTTTCTTCCCAATAAAACTTCACCATCAATTGTCTCCACAAGTACTTTGCTTTTTTTATCTTTAGACCAAGGTCCTGCGTAGTTAAAAGTGACTAAGGTATTATCAGGTCCACGTTCAACAAAATTAACCGTTCCATTTGCCGTGATTGTTCTTGTTTCACGGAATACTTCAAAAGCAAATTCAGCTTTTTCACGATTCAATTCGATAAAGTCATTGAGTTCAGGAGAAAGTGGCGTTTGAATAAGTGTTGTCATGATCAATATCCTATTAAAATTGCTTATTTTGGCGGCGCTTTAAAACTTCGAGCAAAGGACGGTGGTCGACCCAAGTATTAATATCGACATCACGCTCAAGAAAACCATGTAACCAAAGGAAATCTTTTTGTTGTCTTAAAAGCTCTAAACGCTCTTCACTTAATGATGGATGTAAAGACTTATGAAAATTATTACGGTAAGCTGTTGCGACACTCTCTGCGCCTGCAATCGTTTCATCTTCAAGAATAACCAGCACTTCATCTAAATGATCTTGAGCCCAATCTGCGGTATCAAACAGCTCTTCCAGAAAATCAACGACGACATCAAAGTGATCTTTTAACAAATCTTCATGTACGGTAATTGGACGAGGCGTACCATTGTTTACACGGGAGGTCACATCTTCAAATTGATCCAAATCAATCCCAACTTTTAAACCGCGTTTTGTCGCAGCTTCAACAGCAGATGCTCCTTTTACATAAACAGCATCAACTTCACCGGTGATTAACGCATCTAATCCAGACCAATAGGTACTGGCATCACGTTGTTGTGTATTCGATTCCGCTCGTTCAGGGACTTCAATAAAATCCACATCACGGAAAGTTAAATTTGCGAGTTGCAAAGCACCTCGAATACCCTGTAAAGACATCGCTCTAAAAATGCTACCTGCCCGTTTGTCTGCATATTCAGGTAAAGCAACTTTTACATTTTTTAAATGCTCTGGCTTGCTGATTTCAGAATCAGGGCGAACAATAATTACCTGCCATTCATCAATCCATGTCAAACCAATGAGTCGACTTGGAGCACCTTCAGAACGAGCAGCTAATGCTGGAACATTTCCACCTTCACGAAATAATGCTGGCAGTTGATGATCAAAATGATGAACAGATAGACCTTTGCGCGCATCTTGTAAAACAGCAACATCAATACCATGCTGTTCAAACTTTTCAATCAGTGTCCCACGTTTAAGTGAGATCCCTGTTGCCGTTGGGACTGGACATCGAGTGACCCAGATTTCAGATAAAGTACTTTTCACAAATTCTTTAGAATTTTCTTTTTTATCGATAACAAGTGACATAGGTATTCCTTAGGATAATTCCAATTTCATATCACTTGTATTGAGCAGCTTTTATGCCAATATTAATTATTTATAATTTTCAACATCTTATGAAAAATTACAATCAAGTTATTGTTTATATTTCATCATTTTTTTAAATCAGTGTTGTTTTCACAACACCTAATAAAGAAATGACTGTGCTTAATCATTTTTCAAAATTAGAAATCTATTCTTCGTATATATGTTTTAAGTTTTTATGTGTAATATATTAAACAAATAAGTTGAGTATATTACATGAAAATATCTTTACTCATATCCTCATTGCCTACGCAGAACACAACAACTCGTATGAGAGTCTGGCGATCTCTCAAAGCAAGCGGCGCAGCAATTCTAAGAGATGGCGTCTATTTGCTCCCTATTACTCATAGTGCAAAGTTTGAACCTATTGCTAATGATGTTATTTCAGAACAAGGAACTGCTTATATCTTTCATGCAGAGCAACCCTTAAATCTTGAGCTTGCTCCTTTTTTTAGTCGGAAAGAAGAATACGATGCTCTCTATAAACAACTGTCTGAATTAAGAGATCGGCAGACCAAAGATGAAAAGAAAGAGCTGCTCAAGCAAATCCGGAAATTAAGAAAAAGTATCGATGCACTGGTGGAAATTGACTATTACCCCGATGAGACTCAAGCACAGGTTTTAAATGAGCTATCTTCATTAGAACTTTCAATTGCACGTCTTGGTGAAGTGAATGAGCCTCAAGCAATACAAGCTCACATTCAACTTCTAGATAAAGCTAGTTATCAAAATAGAATTTGGGCAACACGTAAAAGACCTTGGATTGATCGTCTAGCCTCTGCATGGCTAATAAAGACATTTATTGATACCTCACCAACATTCATTTGGTTAGAAACACCAAGGGACTGCCCAAAAGAAGCATTTGGATTCGATTTTGATGGTGCAACTTTCAGTCATATCAATCATTGGGTGACCTTCGAAGTTCTTTTACATAGTTTTGATCTAGAAACACCCCCATTAAAGAAAATCGCTGAAATTGTTCATTACCTTGATGTAGGTGGGATTGAACCTCCCGAAGCAATCGGTATTGAAAAAGTTATTCAAGGAATTCGAAGTCAGATAAGTGACGATGATCAATTATTTGCATTATCGAATCACATTTTCGATGGCTTATATGCCAACCTATCAAGAGAATAATCATGGAACAAGAACAAGCCGCTGCACCCGATGAGCCAGCACAGCCAATTCATTTTTGGCAAGCCTTCTTATTTTGGCTTAAATTGGGATTTATTAGTTTTGGTGGACCAGCGGGGCAAATCGCTGTCATGCACCAAGAGCTTGTTGAACAAAAACGTTGGATTTCTGAAAAACGTTTCTTACATGCTCTCAACTACTGCATGTTATTACCCGGACCTGAAGCTCAACAATTAGCAACCTACATAGGTTGGTTAATGCATAGGACTATAGGTGGTATTGTTGCGGGTGTCTTATTCGTTTTACCCTCTTTATTTATCCTGATCGCGCTCTCATGGGTCTATGTAAAGTTTGGTGATGTTCCTATCATTGCTGGTCTCTTTTATGGAATAAAACCAGCTGTTGTTGCTATCGTCTTTCATGCAACTTACCGGATTGGCAGCCGATCATTAAAGAATAAGTTTTTATGGGCAATTGCTGCACTTGCATTCGTTGCTATCTTTTTCTTTAACCTTCCGTTTCCTTTAATTGTTCTAAGCGCTGCAATCATTGGATACTTGGCAAGTAAAAAATATCCAAGCTTTTTTACTAGTGGAAGTTCACATCAGCAAGGTAAAAAAGATTATGGCCCAGCATTAATTGATGATGATACTCCAACCCCAGAACATGCCATATTTAGTTGGAAGCACTTTGGAAAAATTTTATTTATCGGTGCAATTTTATGGTTTACACCCATTATAGGTTTGACTCTTACCTTCGGATGGGATCATGCCTATACACAAATGGCTTGGTTCTTCACGAAGGCTGCACTGTTAACATTTGGTGGGGCTTATGCAGTATTACCTTACGTGTATCAAGGTGCTGTAAATTTTTATGGTTGGTTGAGTCCAACACAAATGATCGATGGTTTAGCACTAGGTGAAAGTACCCCTGGCCCACTGATTATGGTGGTTGCATTTGTCGGATTTCTAGGTGGCTTTAATCATGCATTTTTAGGAAGTGATCATGTATTTTTAGCAGGTGCCTTAGGTGCTGTCATTGTTACTTGGTTCACGTTTCTATTTTCTTTCATTTTCATTCTAGCTGGCGCCCCAGTGATTGAATCTACTCACAATGAGTTAAAGTTTACTGCACCTTTAACAGCAATTACCGCCGCTGTTGTAGGAGTAATATTGAATTTAGCACTCTTCTTCAGTTATCACGTTTTATGGCCGAATGGATTCAACCATCCTTTCAACTTTGAAGCTGCATTCATAGCAATTGGAGCATTTGTTGCCTTATTCCATTTTGAAGTCAAAGTCATGTATGTGATTTTTGCTTCTGCATTCTGTGGCTTGATTTTATATATAGGTGCATAAGCTTAGTGTTTTAGCGTTTAAAAGAAAAGGAAGCTAAACTTCCTTTTCTTTTACCATTAGTGGCAGTGACGATCCCCTGTCTTGCTGTTCGTATGGCAGCCTGAAGAATCAGTACCACCTGAATGAGCAAAAGCATTTGTTGCCGAAAGCCCCATTAAACATACTAAAATTAGTTTCTTCATATTATTCAGCTATAAGTTTTATTAAATCTTCTTTACAGTCTAACAATATTTCATCTGACAAACTCGAATTATCAGGGCATGCCCGAGACAATACGACTGCCCCAACCGACGTAGATAAGATATAAATCGCTTTTTTCCGGAGATCAGCATTTTCATCAGTAGAATGTTTAGCAAGTTCAGCCATAATAAATTGCAGTAAATGTTCGATACCACTTTCAAACTCTTGTTTAACTTCCTCAGGTTGCCTTGCCGCATCACAGGATAAAGCAGCCAAAGTACAGCCCTGATCAGCATGATCTCGATGCTGCTTAGAAACATATAGTTGAATAAATTGTTTCAAGCTTAGCCCATCAACTTGTTTTAAAACTTGTTCAACACCATTTTTTACACTAATTTGAATTAGGTCTAGTTTAGAACTGAAATGCTTATAAAAACCGCCATGTGTGAAACCTGCACTGGACATCAATTCAGCAATTCCAATGCCATCATAACCTTTGCTTTTAAATAGCTCAGTCGCCTTAGTCACAATCTTCTCACGATTTTCTTTAACCTGAGTCTTGGTCACTTTCATTGGCAATGCTCAACATGGATAGCAATAATTAGATTATACATTGATTATGATTGACATCAAAAAAATACAGGTTTAGATTATGATCATAATCTAAAGAGAAGCAATTATGAATAAACATTCTAAAGCACTGGTAACAGGCGCATCTTCAGGTATTGGTGCAGTCTATGCAGATCGTCTGGCAAAACGCGGGTATGATTTAATTCTAGTAGCAAGAGATCAAAGCCGATTGAAACAAATCGCGCAAAAAATCCAACAACAATATGGCGTCCAAGTTGAAGTAATGGCCGTCGATTTATCTAAAAATGAAGATGTAATATCAATTGAAAACCGACTCAAATCCGATCCTCAAATTAATCTACTGGTCAATAACGCAGGAATTAGCGTTAGTGGTCAGTTTTTAGAACAGGATTTAGAACAAATTGAGAAACTGATTTCTTTAAATATCTCAGCGTTAGTCCGCTTATCTCACGCAATTCTACAAAGATTAATCCCTCAAAACACGGGTGCTATTATTAATCTTGGATCAGTAGTTGGTCTTGCCCCAGAGTTTGGTCTGACTGTCTACGGGGCAAGTAAATCATTTGTTGAATTTTTTAGTCAAAGCCTGAGCTTAGAACTCAAAGAAACCAATGTTTATATTCAGGCTGTGCTCCCCTCTGCGACAAAAACCGCGATATGGGAACGTTCAGGTGCCGATATCAGTCAAATGCCTCCAATGATGGATGTGGATCAACTTGTTGATGCAGCGTTGATTGGCTTTGATAAACGAGAAACAATAACAATACCTGTTTTAAAAGATGAAAATTTGTGGAAAACTTATCAAAATTCACGTTTAAAACTTTTACCTAACTTTTCCTCAAGCGAAGTCGCACTTCGTTATCAATCCCAATAATTTTTCCAAAAAAGATTCAAGGATATAATGTATGAATGTAATCGATGCAATTCAACAACGCCGTGCCATTAAACGCTTTGATCCAGATTTCAAAATCTTGGATGAAGATAAAAAGAAATTATTAAGCAGTGTCATGGAAAATGCACCGAGTGCCTTTAACCTTCAGCACTGGCGACCCGTGCTGGTTGAGAATGTTGAATTAAGAAAGCAGATAAGAGCAATTGCCTGGGATCAGCCACAAGTTACAGAATCATCATTATTGATTGTTTTATGTGCAAAAGTCAGTACATGGGAAGTTGATGCGAAGCATGTATGGGATGGGGCTTCACCAGAAGTTCAAAATATTATGGTTGGCGCAATTGACCAATATTACCGTGACCGCCCGCAAACCCAACGTGATGAAGTCATGCGCAGTGCGGGTATCTTTGCTCAAACTTTGATGTTACTTGCTCAAGAACATGGTTTAGACAGTTGCCCTATGGATGGTTTTGACTTTGATGCGATGGCAAAGCTAATTAACTTACCTGAAGATCATGTAGTGTGTTTAATGATTGCTGTTGGTAAATCAGCATCGCAACCTTACCCTAGAGTTGGGAAATTGCCTTATGATAACCTTATTACTATTGATTCATTCTAGTCTGTTTTAATGATCTTTAGATTATCATTCTGTCTTCGGATTGATCAGATGGTGTTATCAATAAACTCAAATTCTTAAGGATTTGAGTTTATTTTTTATCAAGATATACATACTAAAAGTCAAAATTTCCAATTCTGCCCCTTAAAAAGCAAAAATTAGGTCGGATAATATCGGACAAAAAGGCAAATAAAAAAGCCTTTAAGTATTGAACTTAAAGGCTTTTTCATATCGGATCGAACAATCCCGAATAATATTTTGGTGGAGATGGCGGGAGTCGAACCCGCGTCCGCCAGCACTACGCCCGAGAATACTACATGCTTAGATATCGTCTACTATTTTAACTCTTTGTGACCCGACGAACAGGGTACAAATCGCGATCCTCTAAGTTTAGTACAAAGCCCCGAGGCTTGGCTTTATACGGACTTGTGTGCGTGCGCTTCAGTCGGACTCTCTAACCACAAGTATTCAGAGAGGCGGACAAGCTGCCCTTAGGCAGCTAGAGCGTATGATTCGTCGTTTGCGACTAAAAAATGCAAATTTGATTTACGAGAGGAAATGCGCTCTCGGCATGCATCTATGAGTTTCATCACCAGCGTCGAAGCCAGGAACATCCCCAAAGTACAGCGCAATCATAGCATAAATGACTAGAATTTAAATCTTAATTTCTAAGCATTGAGCAAAATATGCGCTTATAAGCTTATATTGTTGCGGAACTTGCTTTTTCAAGTCCCGATTCACATTAGTGTGGTGCAGGTCCACCAGCCACGGGTTTAGGTTTTGGACTCATCCAGATCAGAGCACTGGCAAACACAAATACAATCGCCAACAACATAAACACATGATTGGCAGACATGGTAATCGCCTCTTTGTCCACCAGATTGGCAATCGTGGCGAGTGTTGCATCAGAGGAGAATCCATTTTGCAATAAGGTATTTTGTACTTCTTGCGGATGTAAGTTATTCACCATTTCACTGCGCGCCACTTTGGCATGATCATCCCAAATGGTAACTGCGATTGAAGCTCCAATCGCCCCTGCCATGGTTCTCAAGAAGTTCATCAAACCTGCTGCCGATGCCATTTCCTGTGGCAAGACTGAACCCATTGCAATATTTGACAATGGAATAAAGAAGAATGGTACAGCAAAGCCTTGCAAGATTTGTGGCCAAGCCAAAGCCATAAAGTCCGCATCAGTCACCCAGAAGGCACGCATTAAGGTCACGACACCGAGCAGAGCCAAACCAAAACTGGCCAAGGCGCGTGGGTCATATTTAGTCGATAGCTTCGCTACAATGGGCGACATGGTCAGACTACCAAAGCCCATGGTGGCGGTGAGATAGCCTGCCCATGTGGCGGTATAACCTAAATTGATTTGCAGCCACTGCGGAATCAGTACAATACTGCCAAAAAAGGAACCAAAGCCAAAGGCCAGCGCCAGTACAGACACGGCGAAGCCCCGATGTCGAAATACATACAAATTGACTACAGGATGCTTTTCGGTCAATTCCCAAATCATAAACACGATAAAACCAACTACGGCAATCAAGGCCAGCATGATAATACTGCTACTATTAAACCAGTCGCGTTCGTGTCCCAGATCAAGCATCAATTGCAGTGCGCCAATCCAGAGCACCAACAGGCCTAGACCAATCGCATCGATCCGCAGTTTTTCAGTTTTGGTTTCAGCCACCGACAACAAACGTATTGCTGCTAAAACACAGAAAATACCTACAGGAATATTGATAAAGAAAATCCAGTGCCAAGACAGATTGTCACTGATGAGTCCGCCAAGGATCGGCCCGAGAATCGGTCCAATCACTGTGGTCATTGCCCACAATCCCATTGCCTGAGCATGTTTTTCAGGTGGGAAAATCCGCATCAATAGCGTTTGACTGAGTGGCATCAATGGCCCGCCACAGAGACCTTGTCCGATACGGAAAAATACCAGCATTTCTAAGGATGTTGCCAAACCACACAGGAATGAAAAGATGGTGAATCCAATCAGACCAAAAACAAACACCCGAACTGTACCAAAGCGTCCTGCCAGCCAACCAGTTAACGGTACACAAATCGCTTCTGCAACGGCATAAGAGGTAATGACCCATGTGCCTTGAGAACTAGAAACAGCAAGGTTCCCCGTGATATGAGGCACAGACACGTTGGCAATGGTGGTATCCAGTACCACCATAAAATTTGAAAGGGCGATCACAAACGCGGCAAGTAGTAAGCGCCCGCCACTCAGTTCTGCAAATGGATTTTGCGTTTTCATGGCTGATTACTTCGATGCGAGATCAATATCCGCTTGCATCGACAACCCTACACGCAATGGATGTTCTGCAAGTTCTTTCGGATCAAGACTGATACGCACAGGTAAACGCTGTACCACTTTAATCCAGTTTCCTGTGGCATTTTGTGCAGGAATCAAGGCAAATGCTGCACCCGTACCGCCTGAGAAACCTTGTACCACGCCGTGATAAACCACGTCATCACCATATAAATCAGAGCGTAAAGTCACTTTCTGCCCTGCTTTGACTTTCGCCAATTGGCTTTCTTTGTAATTGGCATCGACATACAGTGCAGAGACAGGCACCACCGACATCATTACGGTTCCAGGCGCAACCCGTTGTCCAATCTGAATATTACGGCGGGCGATGACACCATCAACAGGCGCACGAATCACCGTACGTTCTAAATCCAGTGCCGCTTGTTCCACATGCGCTTTTGCAACTAAAACATCAGGAGTAGATGCTTCATTCACCCCTTGAATCAAGGCTTCATTGGCCGCATAGGTACTTTCAGCCGCTTTACGGCTTGAGGTGGCTTGCGCCAAACCTGCTTGCGCCAAATCCAGACTGGCTTTTGCTGTTGAAACCGCACTTTGCGCCTTGCTTAATTCCTCTTTAGAAATTGCACCTGATGCAGCCAGTTCATTACGACGATTCAATTCCAATGCAGCACGATCATAATCGGCTTGTGCTTTGGTCACTTGTGCCTGTGCACTGGTGATTTCATCATTACGAACCACAACCTGAGAATTTAAAGAGCTGCTATTGGCTTGGCTTTGTTTATATTGGCGTTGCGCTTTAGCCAGTTCTGCCTGCGCCTGTGCCAATTGAATCTTGGCATCACGTTCATCAATACGTACCAATACATCGCCTTGTTTGACCTGTTGAGTCTCTTTGACCAAGACTTCAGCCACTTGCCCACTGACCATTGAGGTAATTTGTGCAGTTTCTGCACCGACATAAGCATTATCGGTACTGACCGAATGATTAAAGAATAACGCCCAAATGCCATACAGAATTGCAGCGAGAATGAGAATGAGTGCGAAAAATCCGAGGAATTTTTTACGTTTTGCTTTCATTGCATCATCTGATGCCGAATCTGAAGCAGCATCCTGTAGGTTGGCTTGAGCGTCAGTCATAAGTTATTCCTGAAAATTAAAGAGATTTTTAACTTTTGGTTTAATCAGCCGATCAGTTTAATTTTGAAAACTTAACTGAATGTTAAAAAAACCAAAAATGAAAATAAGAACAAAAACCATTTCACATTTTAACGATAAAAAATCATATGGCGAGATTAAAAAAAATAACTGATGCGTTCAATTCTTATAAATTGATATTTTAACGATGATAAGAAACTTAAAGTTTGGGTTCTAAGCGAGAGATTTTCGTAATCCTCTCTGATACAGCAATCCTTAACATACCTATAAAGCATGAAGATATATGTGGAATAGGCTTGTGTATTTGGCTGGATTTGTTCTAATGAACTTAGGTGGAATATTGATTTTTGCGCGGCAATTCATTCTTCCACGCGAGAAAAGCACGGTCATTTATGGATCAGAATGGCATTTTTCTTGCTGCTAAAACAACAAACACTTCGCTAGGTGAAAGGACGATGACATCACTCAGCCAAAACATGGATCTTATCCATCACTCGCATCAGGCCGACTTTGCTCAAGATCTGATGTCAATGATCTGTGGTGAACACCGCTTGGATACCCTATGTCGAGAAACACTCGATTTTCATTATGACGGGATTCGTTTACCGCATAAAAAAATGGCGATCGGAACCATTAGTTATGGCGCCAATGTCGCTATCAATATTGCCAACCTGAAAGCTTATAGCATCAGCCTGCCCTTTCATGGCAAACAAACGCTGAGTATCCGTGGCGCAAAATACCAATCCGATGCACAAACTGGTTTAATTGTCTCCAATCAGGACTTACAGGATTTGGTCATCAATCAGGACTGTCAAAAATTTCAGGTGGTGATTCCTGAAAACAGCCTGCAATTGGTATTGTCCGAACTCCTGAATCAACCGATTGAAGAAGCCATCGTCTTTAACCCTGAAATTTCCTTATCGATGACTGGCTTGATGCAGGCATGGTGGCACAATATTGAAAACTTTTTACAGTTAAAATCACACTATGCCGACTTTTCCGGCCTACCCATGTTTTCTGAGGACTATGAAAATTTTGTGATTAAAGCCCTGCTGCTGTCTCAGGAAAATAATTATTCTGCAGCCTTACATGAACGTTGCAACCGAGGCGAACCAGCCTATCTGCGCAAAGTAAAAAACTTTATCATTCAGCATGCTCAAGAAGCCCTCAATGCCGAAAGCTTACACACCTTGGCAGGTGTTTCTAAATCAAAACTCTATGAAGAATTTCAGCAGCATTATGGCCTGAGTCCGATGGCCTATCTACGTAAATATCGCCTACAGCAAATCTATAAAATATTGAGTAATACTGCCAAGCATCAAAAAATTTCAATCTCCAAACTGGCTTATGACTGGGGTTTTAATCACCTCAGCCGTTTTGCTCAGGAATATAAAGATGAATTTGGGGAAAAACCAAGTGAAACCCGAAATAAACATGAGTGAACACTCTTAAATAAAAAGCCCAGTCAACGTACTGGGCTTTTTTTATAATTAACTGGTGCTTAACACGGGTTTGACTTTATTGTTCTGACGCATAGCTTTTAAACTCAAGGCAATAAAAGCGATAAAGGTCGGCAAGGCCAGCAAATAGAAAATTCCGCCAAGACTAATCTCATAAGTAAAGATATACGAACCAAAGAACGCCCCAAAGATGGCACCGACGCGACCAATGCCATGCATCCAAGACACCCCAACCGCACGACATTGTGATGGATAAAACAATGCCGCCAAAGGTAATAGAGACGATTGCGCTCCTGTCAGCAATGCCCCAATCAGGAAAATACTGATGCCAAGCAATAGGATGCTGGAACTGACGAAGCCCGCAACGATAAATATGATAAATGCTGTCAGGTAGGCATATTTAATCACCTGAGTTGGATTCAGTTTATCCATATACCAGCCCATGATGATGGCACCAATCACCCCACCAAAAGGGAAAATCGCAGCAATTAAACTAAACTGTTGTGTGCTAAAGCCTGCGGTTTTTAAAATGGTTGGCATCCAACTGGTCAATAAGTAGAACACCAACAGGCTCATAAAACAGCACAGCCATAACATCACAGAACCCCACAGATATTTACCCAAAACTGTTTTAACAGGACTTTCACTGCGATCCACATCAAGGTGTGGCAACTCGATTTTAACGGTGTCGGTAAATGCATGACCTTGAATTTTTACCAGAATCTGTTGCGCTTTGGCTTGCTGCTCTCGTTTAATCAGATAAGGCACTGATTCTGGCAATTTCAGTAATAACACCACCACGAGGAACAAGGGAATAATACCACCCAAAATCACCACTTTAGCCCAACCGAGATTTTCCAGTAAATAGGCAGACAACAAACCACCACAGGAAATCCCTAACATAAACCCACATCCCGCCAAACCAGTCAGAAAAGCTTTACGTTTCGCAGGCATATATTCAGAAACAATGGTACTGATGTTTGGCATCGCCGCACCCAAGCCCACACCGGTAATAAAACGGTAAATCATCAAGTCCTGCGTGGAAGAAGCAAAACCACACAAGATGGTAAATACGGAAAATAATAAGGTCGTGAATACAATCACCCCTTTGCGCCCAAACCGATCTGCCAATGGCCCTGAAATAATTGCACCGATCGACATCCCCACCAGTGCTGCGCTGAGTACAGGTGCCAATTCAGGCTTGCTGATACCCCAATCATCCAATAAGGCGGGTGCGATAAAACCAATAATTCCTGTATCTAAACCATCGCAAAAAAACACCAAGAAACCCAGTGTAAATACCAGCCATTGCAGCGGCGATAAACTGTCACGATTGATTACTGTATTAACATCAACTGTCTTCATCTTTATTCCCTTAAAAGCAAATTCTGTTAAAACTTCTGTTGCTTGGATCAATTCAATATGTGTCGTCAATCTCTCCTTCAGAGTCGTCTGATTGCATACATCCAATATTTTTTAATGTTGAGGATGATGTTTTTGATGAATAAAAAAGGGATGGTCATCACGATGTTCCATCCCTTTCTCTATTAAGCATCGAGTGCAATACGTGCACTGTTGCTTTGTAAAAACTTCTCGCTATAGAGACGGTAATTAGTTAATGCTTGCTCATCCAGCCAGCTTTTGACCGCTTCGATCATCGGCGGTGGCCCGCATAAATACATATCAAAAGCCTGTTCCGCCAATTGATCCCGATTCAGATGCTGATGGATATAACCTGTTTTGCCTGTCCAAGTTTCCGAAGCTTGGGTGACGATGGGTTGATAGTTAAAATTCGGCATCCTTTCTGCATAGGCCAGTAAACGTGACTGTTCGCATAAGTCGGTTGCCTGATTGACCCCGTAAAACAATTGAATCGCAGGCGCATCGGCTTGCTCGGCAATATTGTCCAACATGCCTAAAAAAGCGGATAAACCTGTGCCGCCTGCAATAAAGACCAACGGTCGTTGCACTTCACGTAAATAGAAACTGCCCAAAGGTGCTTCCATCATAATGGTTTGCCCCACTTGGCAACGTTCGCGCAAATAATTGCTCATCACTCCCTCGGGCAATAACCGAATTAAAAATTGCAGTTGATTGTCTAGATTAGGGCGATTGGCAAAGGAATAAGAACGCCAATCCTCTGTTTCAGGAATCTGCAAACGCGCATATTGACCCGGCAGAAACTCAAGTTGCTTGGTATATGAACTGGCATCGACATGCAGAATGGCGGTGCTCTCTGAAACCAGTTCAAGCTTAGTCACTTTGCTGGCAATTTTTAAGGTTTCACCTGCATGGCACATCTCGGAGCTATGATCAAAATAGAAGGCGGCATTGGATTTGACCCGCGTTTGACAGGCCAGCATTTTACGCTCAGCCAAATCACGCTCACTCAAGGCATCTTCATCGACATATTCCTGTTCATAAATGCCTGTTTCACATTGTCCCTGACAGGTCCCGCACACACCTTCACGACAATCCAAGGGTAAACTGATGCCTTGACGAATGGCGGCATTCAACAGTAACTCATCCTCTTGGACTGAAATAAAAAAGGTTTTTCCATCGGCAAAATTAAGCGCAACTGAATGTCCCATCATGATGCTCCCTTAAACATGATAAAAATCTAAGACCGAATCAATTTTGTCATTCAGCAAAATCGTGTGTTGACGGCGGATACGGAATCCTTCTGCCGTAGGTCTTAACAGATAAGTGGCATGTCCATAGAAACAACCTTCCAGACCTTGACGATTATATAAAGTGCTCCATCCAACTTTGGCTTCAATTAAGCCATTCTGTAGGGCTTTAACCTGTACATTTTGAATGCTGTGTTGCGTGCGAGGTAATGGCGTGGCTGATGCGGCTTTGCCGGTACGGATACGAAACACGCGATCCTCAAGTCCTGAGCGATCAGCATAATAGATATAAGACAAGCCCTGATTCGGATCTTCGACATAACGATGATCATCAATCCATTGCGGAATGTGATATTCACTATCTTCATCATACAGTTCCAGATAGGCATCCCAATCATAGCAATCGCACAGTTCAGACTTCTGATATAAAAATTGTGAAACAGCAAAATGTAATTCAGCAGTCATGGCTTAGACCTCCTCTGTCACAGTATCTAACTGATAGGTAATATCCTGCATTTTTAAGGCCTTGCGATTTAAGCCCTCCAGCATTAGGCGCTGCCATTGACCATGTTGATTGACATATAAGCCTTCATGCGTCAGTTCACGGCCCGTGATCAGAGGTTGAATCCCGAGATCCTGTGCATTCTGCGTCAGCTCATAACACCATTTATGCTGTCCACGGGAAATATCACTCCAGCGCTCTAAACGTGCTTGGAAGCCTTTTTGCTGTTCACGGAATTCCACCAGATCATCAGGCGTACCTAAGCCAGAGACATTGAAAAAGTCTTCAAACTGGCGAATACGGTTACGACGCGACTCAGTCGACTCGCCTTTTACTGCCAGACATTGGCTAATCACTTCGGTTTTATTCCATGCCACCGGACGGACAATTCGCAGTTGGGAACTGATCTGATCCATGAAGAATAAGCTTGGATAGAGGTTTAAGTTTCTGAGACGATGCATGGCCCATTCAGCACGTTTACTGCCATATTTCTCCAGCAGATAAGGCATCACCGTGTCATAGCCAGGACGCACGGCTGGATTTGGCATGTCACTGAATAAGACACTGTGACCGTTTTTAAAACTGAACCAGCCATCATCGGTTTGGTTATCGCCTGCACCTAATTTGCTGTAATCCAAGGTATCCAGATCATCGCCTTTGGCCGCATTGACCTGTTGGCGATGCTGTACCGTTGAGACATAGTTATAGTGCACGGTACTGACGTGATAGCCATCCAGACCATTTTCATTTTGCAGCTTCCAGTTTCCTGCAAAGGTATAGGCAGACTTGCCTTGCAGGACTTCCAACTCACCTGTTGGCGACTGCTCCACCATTAAATCGAGGAATACTTTGGCATCCCCCAAAAAGTCTTCAAGGGTATCTGTGGCTTGTGTGTCCAGACTGACAAAAACAAAACCACGGTAGCTGGCAATGCGTCCCTGTTTGAGACCACGACTCGACTTGTCAAAATCTTCACAATATTCAGCAGGTGCTTTGACCTTGACCAGACGGCCATCAGACTTATAACACCACGCATGGAACGGACAGGTAAAGGTCGATTGATTGCCTTTGGCCACACGGGTTAAGGTTGCACCACGATGCTCACAGGCATTGACCATGGCATGCAGTTGACCTTGGCCATCGCGGCTAATGATCAACGGTTGACGTCCAATTTGAACAGTTAAAAAATCATGATTGTTGGGAATCTCACTTTCGTGACAGGCGTAGATCCAGACTTTTTCAAAGATCAATTCCATTTCCAAATCGAAAAGCTCAGCTTCTGTGAACATCTCGCGTGCGATACGGAATACACCCTCTTTCGGGCGAAAATCCAAACATCCTGTGATGAAATCTTGCCATTCTGCAATATTACGTGGAGCCATTTTTATCTCCTCCAATCCATAAAAACCTTTTCATGATTGAAGCTTGATTTATGGCTGGACTCTATCCACTTTTTCCAGATCTCTATCCAGTTTGGGAATTATTTTAGGATCACACGATTGCTAGATAATAAAGCCAATTGAGGTGGAAATATTCGCACCTCAACTAGACTCATCGAATGATGTTTTAGCAAGATAGGCTGTTAATTTTTAATTGCCCGTGTTGCCAAAAAGGTTGGCATAAATTGATCCACCAAAAAGCGTGGTTGTGGTTGATCATCTTCATAAAAGCTTTGAATAAAAAAACCTGCGGTCAGTTGCCCCTGAATTAAATCCGTGAGGCTATGTCCAAACACCACTGCCTCACCTGCTTGCAGTTTGGCATTGAGCGCACCTGCACCCAGATCTTGAAGATCGGAATAAGGCAATTTATAAATCGGGTGAATCAGCCCCTGTTTGGCATATTCAGGATTGCGATCTGCAATAAAAACCACTGGATTATAAAAACTGGCGATTAAAACCCCTTGCGGTTTGAGTACCCGATAGCATTCCCGCCATACCGCTTCAACATCGGCAACATACAGGTTTGAAATCGGTTGGATAATCAGATCAAATTCAGCATCCTGAAATGCCTGCAAATCACACATATCTCCCTGCACGGTCTTGAGCTGAAGCCCTTCCCGTTCAGCAACCATTCGGTCTTGCTGCAATTGTTGATCAGAAAGATCAAAGACCGTGACATTCGCACCCGCAGCAGCCAATACAGGTGCTTGTTGACCACCAGCAGAGGCTAAGCACAGGATGTTTTTTCCGACAATATCGCCAAGCCATGCTTTGGATAATGGCTTTGGTGTGATATGTAGCTCCCAATCACCATGACGAGCTGCACGAATCAGTTCATGACTGACAGGACGTGACCAAGCCTGCTGCTCTCTCGCCTGCTGATCCCAAGCTGCACGATTATGGCTGAGAAAATCGAAATGATGGATTGGCTTTGCCACAATGAAGCTCCCTTTTCTGACACTTAAATCGTTCAAGATAGAAATACGATATCAATGCGAAAAAAGGAAGCGGAGTTCAGGACAGAAACGACTGCCTAAAAGACAGCTGAGCTTGTGCCATCTAAATTAATAGGCATAAGACGCAATCGCGGTTGCAATCGCTTTACCTTCATCATTGACCATGGTCATACGCATGGTGCAACCTTTACGACCTAGGCGTAAGGTTTCAGCGCGGGCAATAAAATGTTTGCCACGCCCAGGTGCCAGATAATCCACCCGCATATCCACCGTGGCTAAACGCGATACTTTTTTTATGGTATCGGGTAAATCTTCTGGTGTGGCACGGCGATAAAGCTGCTCCATCGCAACCACCCCACCAATACTGTCCAGAATCGTGGCAGCAACGCCACCATGTAAAATCTGAAATGCAACATTCCCCACCAGTTCTGGCTGCATCTCAAAATACGCTTCAATCTGATCATCGACCACTCGCATGACCATGCCACTGTATTTAAAAAAAGGACAGGCATTGAATGCCTTGCACAGCTGTTTTAAAACCACTTGGTGGTCTGCCTTAGCACCTAGCTGAATATTCCCAGTCCAGTTTCTCTTTACATCATTCATACGCGGCCTACACTCAATGGAAAGAATAACTTTCCATTATTTTGCACAAATCTAAAAATATGGGGCTACAATAGCGGGGTTCTGTAATTGGGTAACAGCGCTAAGCTCTCCCTAGCGTGACTTAATACCTCAATTATTCCTATAGTGTAATACTGAACATCGAGATTGTTATGACTTATACGTTCAATCGTCCAGCTTTTCCTGCGACTCGCATGCGCCGTATCCGTAAAAATGACCAACTTCGTGCCATGGTCAGCGAAACTCATTTAACTGCGAATCATTTGATTTATCCAGTGTTTGTATTACCAGGACAACAACAAACTCAAGACATTCCAAGCATGCCAAATGTGCAGCGCTTATCGGCTGACTTATTACTAAAAAAAGCAGAAACCTTACTTGAACTCGGGGTTTCAAAACTTGCCCTATTCCCTGTCACACCACAACAAGATAAAAGCTTAACAGCGGAAGCCGCTTGGGATGACAATGGCTTAGTTCAGGCGACGTGCCGCCTACTTAAAAAAGAATTACCAGAGATGGTCTTGATTACCGATGGTGCGCTTGATCCTTATACCACGCATGGTCAGGACGGTATTATTGATGACACGGGTTATGTACTCAATGATGAAACCGTTGAATGCCTAGTGAAACAAGCACTTAGTCATGCTGCGGCTGGTGCAGATGTGATTGCGCCAAGTGACATGATGGATGGCCGTATCGGTGCGATCCGCCAAGCGCTTGAGCAAAATGATTTTATCTACACCAACATCATGGCCTATTCAGCAAAATATGCCTCAAGCTTCTACGGCCCTTTCCGTGATGCGGTGGGTTCTGCCAGCAACCTGAAAGGTGGCAATAAATACAATTACCAAATGGATATTGGCAACCGTGCCGAAGCCTTGCATGAAATTGCGCTGGATCTGCAAGAAGGTGCAGATATGGTAATTGTCAAACCGGGTATGCCTTATCTAGATGTGGTTCGTGAAGTCAAAGATACTTTTGGTGTTCCGACCTTTATCTATCAAGTCAGTGGTGAATACGCCATGCTTGCGGGTGCGATTCAAAACGGTTGGCTCTCTGACAGCGTGATTCTAGAATCGTTGATGTGCTGCCGTCGTGCAGGTGCA
This sequence comes from Acinetobacter sp. NIPH1876, assembly GCF_022808535.1. Taxonomy (NCBI): domain Bacteria; kingdom Pseudomonadati; phylum Pseudomonadota; class Gammaproteobacteria; order Moraxellales; family Moraxellaceae; genus Acinetobacter; species Acinetobacter sp. NIPH1876. The sequence goes on along the minus strand of NZ_JALGBR010000005.1, from coordinate 42,558 downwards.
GATGGGATCTGGACCTATTTTGCGGAAGATGCAGCACGTAAATTAAAAGAGATGAAATAAAATCTCCCCTAACCCCTCTTTTATAAAGAGGGGAATTTTTAAACTGGTTTAACTTTATCATGCATATTGCCATCATTGGTGTGGGTATTAGTGGCTTAATGTCAGCATTGGAACTTGCTGAACAAGGCTGCTCTGTCGATATTTTTGACCAACAACTTGCAGGTCAAGCTGCCTCATGGGCGGGTGGAGGTATCCTCTCACCCATGTATCCTTGGCGTTATGCGCCCGAAGTCAATCAGCTGGCCCAATATGGCAAACAGCTCTACCAAACATGGAATGAAAAACTACTTCCCATTACTGGTATTGATTTTCAGATCCACGATACAGGCATGCTGATCTTTGATCAGGAAGATTTCGAGATCGGCTTAAATTATGCCTCTCGGTACCAAGAACCGATGCAGCAATGCGAACTGCTCAATCGCCCCAAACTAGAAAACATTAATCCCTATATTTCCCAGAAATTCCAACAAGCTATTTATTTCCCACAACTCTCAAATGTTCGCAATCCACGTTTATTACAATCGTTAATTTGCTACTTAAAACAGCACCCTGCCGTGCGCTTCTTTGAACAATGTCCTGTTAAAAAATTAATGATTCAGAATAAGAAAGTACTCGGAATTGAAACCGAAGATGGTCAGAAATTTAGCGCGGATCATGTCGTGATTACGTCTGGGGCATGGAGTCAGCAATGGGCCGAGCAAACCCAACGCAATATCCCCGTGCATCCCGTGCAAGGACAAATGCTGTTATTTAAAACCCCTGAAAACTGGCTTCCAACCATGTGCATGAATCGGGTGATGTATCTAATTCCACGTCAAGATGGTCATATCGTCTGTGGTTCAAGCATGGCAGATACGGGCTTTAGTACTGCGGTGGATGAACACACTCAACAGGATATTCTCAGTGCTTGTTTAGATATGGTGCCTGAATTAGCACAATTTCCGATTGTAAAACGCTGGGCAGGCCTACGTCCGAGTTCTCCACAAGGCATTCCCTATATCGGCGCAATGCCTGAACTGGAAAATCTTTGGGCCAATTTTGGACATTTCCGCAATGGCCTATGCATGGGCTCAGGTTCAGCACGTTTGCTACGTCAACTCATTTTAGGACAAGATACGCTGGTTGATCCGAATGCTTATTCACCTTCGCGTTTAAAGCGACAAGATTTAATTTCTTGCTAAAATTGCAGTTAAAGCCTCATTTAAATCTGGATATTGGAATTGGAAGCCCTGTTCCAGCAAGGCTTTGGGCACCACATATTGACCATTTAAAATAAGCTGTGCTTGCTCGCCAAGCATCGACGTAAATACGCACTTAGGCATTCGCATAAAAGGTTTGCGCTTTAAAATGTGAGCAGCCGTTTGAGCAAATTGTTGTTGATTGATTTGTTCAGGTGCGACAAGGTTATACACCTTTTGACTGTGATTGGATTGCAGCAAAAAAACCATGGCATTCAGTACATCTTGGATATGAATCCACACGATCGGTTGTCGTCCCGAACCAATTTTTGCAACCGCATTCAATCGAATCGGTAACAGCATTTGTGGCAAAATCCCGCCCTGTCCAAAAACTACACCCAAACGAATGATCTTGGTATTTTGTTGGCTAAATTTTAAAGCGGTTTGCTCCCACTTCTGGCAAAGCTCAGACATAAAAATCGCTTGCGGTGCTGTATTTTCATCACAAATAAGCTTCCATTGTTCTTGTGGATCAATACCGTAATAACCAATCGCAGAACCAGAAATAATACCTTTCGGAAAAATTTGCCGTTTTTCCAGCCATTGATACAGTTGTTCTGTCACCGCAACACGGCTGTGTATTAATTGTTGCTTACGCTGTTCAGTCCAGCGTTTTGCGCCAATATTTTCACCAGCCAGATTAATCACATAATCAATTTGTTGCGTTTCAATTTGATCAAGATCATTCACCCATCGTAGTGCTGAATGCTGAGAAACTCGATTTGGCTGTCTAGTCAGTGCAATAATTTGATATTGTCGTTCTAATAAAAAAGGCAACAAATGTGAGCCAATAAAGCCACTTGCACCTGTGATTAAAACTGTCTGTTTTTGCATCGCACTCTCATCCTGCATGATATTGATCAGCTCGATATCTCAGTCTTAGCAGAATGAAAGTGAATTACAAGTGAACTTTGTTCAACTAGTTGAACATTTTATTGGCCATTCTCTGTGCTTGCGGTCCATAAAACCAATAGGTAATTAAGAATAATGGTACAGCAATCACAAACCACATCGCCAATACCGTTAGCAAAAATTGGGGCTGTTTCAGATAGAGTAAAAAGTTCTGCCAAACTTCGGGATCTTTCCGTGCAAAAATAAACAGACCAAGAAGTAAGCCACATGCGTTATAGCCCCAAAAGATCAGACTAAAGCCGATGCTTAAACGTGTCCGTTCCTGTGCCATCGGTGCACGGCGTTGTTGCTTGAGAAATTTGAATAAAATAACAATGATCGCAATTAAATAAGGAACCGCAGTCAACACGCCACCAATACTATTTGGTAAAATAGCGGCCAGTACGCCTGCCAACAATGTTGCAGTAAAACAAATTATAAAAAACCAGATATAGTACAAACGCAATGAAATCATAAAGATAAACCTAATTAGACTGGCTTTAGAAAATAATTATAAATTTTTTTCACTTTTTTTTCATTTTTATGTCAACCAATCCTCAACCAGTAGCGTTATATAAGGTACAAGGTCGCAGCAACCGATTGTACATTGCACGGCATCCGCAATGTTTTCGGTGACCTTTCATTATGACTCTCCATCTTTAACAATGGTTGTGTTAGCAGCCAGAACCATTGAAAAAGATTTTGACCGACGATTTATCATCACTCGAATCGTCGGTTTTTATTTGCCTGAAATTTGTATTTTAATTAAACCGTATCGGCAACATACATTTTAATCAGTCCACCCTCATCTTCTGTCACCATGGTTAAGAATGTCCAGCCACACCTTTCGTAAAAATCATCTAGATCTGTCACCAGATAAAGCTTTTCAAATCCTAAACTTCTCATTTCTGCTCGGGCAAAATCCAATAGTTGTTTGGCGATATTTTGCTTTCGGTAAGTTTCCTCAACAAACAAAGCACATAGGTTTGGACTGATATCTTTGCGCTCATGGAAATCATTGTCGATCACTCCAGTGCCAGCAATGATGTGCTGATGTTCATTCAAAATCACATACCATTGCGGAACTCCCTCTGGCTGTTCAATCGAGGTTTGTATGCTGTCTCGATAGGCCTCAATAGGAATCCCCCATTTATCTGAAAACCAGATTGCAGCCTGTTCTTGCAATTCAGGATGATTCGCTAATTTAATAATTTTCATCAATACAGAATTAACCTCTTATATCTTACTCAAATGTATTCAACGCGTTTTTATGATTAAACCGCAAAATGCGCAGCTGCTTACATAAATGTCTCGTCTTTCAATTCCATATCTCTTTAGAATAATTCTACGACTATAAAAATTAGGGACAGATTGAATGAACAGCATTATTTATTTTGAAATTCAGTCATCAGATCCACAACGTGACATTCACTTTTATCAATCCGTATTTGGCTGGCAATTTGAAAAAGTAGAAGGCCTACCGATTGAATATTATCGTATCGCAACCACAGGAATTCATGGCGGTTTATTACAACGTCCTGTAGCAACACCAGCAACAGGATGTGGAACCAATGCCTTTACCTGTAGTATAGAGGTGGCAAATTTCGATGAAACTGCAGCTAAAATCCTAAGTTTAGGTGGGATTATCGCCATGGATAAATTTGCGATCCCGAACCGCTGCTGGCAAGGCTATTTCATCGACCTCGATCATAATACCTTTGGGATTTGTGAAATAGATGAGCGGGCGCAATAACTTGCTAAACTCAAGTTAAAGTAAAATGATTACCGCCCCTTAAACTGCGGTGGCCGTTTTTCTAACATGGCACGAACGCCTTCTTGAGCATCCTCAGATACAAACAGCGGCATCAAATAATTGTTCATTTTTTCAAATGCAACTGTTTGACCTTCCACGACTGCATCGGTTGCAGATGCTAATAAAGCTTGCACTGCCAACGGTGCGGCACTACAAATCTCTTTGGCAATTTCCAAGGCACGTTCAAGTTGTTGCCCTGATTCCACCACTTCAGACAGGAGATTGAGCTCATACGCCGTTTTGCTATTAAAGGTCTTCCCCGTTAATAAATAAGGCATGGCTTTTTGCCAACCCGCAGCTTGTACAAAGCGCACCGTTGCACCGCCAAAAGGCATAATCCCACGTTGCACTTCGAGCTGACCAAAGACCGTATTTTCGCTGGCAATCACCACATCAGCATTCAGCATGAGTTCCACGCCAGCGGTATAACAAATCCCTTGGACAGCCACCACCACAGGTTTTGTTCGATGCCGCCCGCCCGTTCCCCACGGATTAATCTGATCAGCCTCAAAATTAAAAATACCTTGTGAAATTTTGGACTGTAATTCCACCAGATCTAAGCCCGCAGTAAAGTGATCACCATGCGCAAAAATCACGGCGCAGCGTAGTTCAGGCTGGTTTTCATATTCAGTCAAGGCTTGAGATAGATCATGAATCATATGGCTATCAAAAGCATTGCGTTTTTCCACACGATCCAGACCGATCAGCATAATCTGATCAAAAATTTCACGGCTTACTTGACCTAAGCTCATTTTATCTTCCTCATTGTTAAAATAATGGCATTGAGATCAAACTAGAGCATCGTTGAAAAATGATCAAGGCAGATCTTGTAGTGCTTTTCTGCTCATCAAGGCTCTCCCTTCCACCTGAATACGTGCTACCTTATTCGGGTTTATTTTATTTTTAGATTCATTTATGACCGTGCGTTTTTTTCATACGTCTGACTGGCATTTGGGGCAGTTTTTTTATAATCATTCCCGCCACTACGAACATGAACAATTTCTGACATGGTTACTTGAGCAGATCAAAGCCAAACAACCGCATGCATTATTAATTGCGGGTGATATCTTTGATGTGATCAACCCGAGTTCACAGGCACAAAAACAACTCTATCAATTTCTTGCCGATGCACATGAGCTTGCCCCACATATGCAAACCTTAATGATTGCTGGCAATCACGACTCAGGTTATCGCATTGAACAAGTTGAACCCTTATTAGAAAAATATAACGCAAAAACGGTCGGTGTGATTCGCTGGAATCAAGATAAGACCCTCGACTTAGAGCGTTTAATTTTGCCGATTTATAATGAACAAAAGCAGATTGTAGCGTGGTGTATTGCCCTGCCATTCCTACGTTCAGCTGAAATTACAGGCTTTAATGAGCACACCACCAACAGTCAAAATGCGATTGCTTATCTACACCAACAGTTAATCGAAGAAGCCAAACGTCGTAAAACCGATGATCAGGCCCTGATTCTGATGTCACATGCGCATATGCAAGGCGGAGAAACCTCCGATTCAGAACGGCTGATTATTATTGGTAATGAAGAAGCCCTATCTACAGCTCTGTTCGACGACAGCATTGATTATGTGGCACTGGGGCATTTGCATAAACCGCAAAAAGTACAGCATCCACATATTCGTTATAGCGGTTCACCAATTCCACTGTCATTTAGTGAAATCAACTATAAACACCAAGTGGTTGAAGTCACGATTGATTCTAAAAAAAGTAAAGATTCGTTTAACTTTGAAGCTTTGCCGATCCCCAGAAGTATTCAACTGCATAAAATTAAAGATGAACTCACTGTAGTCATGCAGCGCCTTCGCAATCTGCCAAATGAACCGATCGAAAATCTCGAGCATCGCGAATATGTCGATATCGAATATCATACCGCGACACCACCACAGCCTAATTTACGACAACAATTTGAAGATGCTTTGCCCAAAGATCGTTATCGACTGGTGCGGATTTCCAGACAATATCTCTCCAATGAAACTAATGCCGAGAGCAAGCAAACTATTAGCTTAGAACCACCGACACCCGAAAAACTATTTAAGCAAATTTGGGAGAAAAAGGGCTATCACGCTGATGATGAAGTCACTCAAGACTTTATGAGTTTGGTCGCAGAAGCGCAAAAGCAACTTGAAGATGATCAGACTGTTTAAGGAGCTGCCATGAAAATTTTATCAATTCGACTGAAAAATTTGGCATCTCTGGCAGATGAGCATTTTATTGATTTTGAAACTGAGCCTTTGGCCAGTGCGGGACTGATTGCCATTGTTGGAAAAACGGGCGCAGGTAAATCTACGATTCTAGATGCCATGTGTCTGGCCTTATTTAATAAAATTCCCCGCCTCAAAGAAAGTGACGGCAAACTGTTAGATGTCGATGGTTCGGAACTGCTGACCAACTCCCCTTTAACGGTTCTACGTCGCGGTACAGGACATGGTTTTGCTGAACTGTGTTTTGTGGCACAAGATCAGAAACATTATCTCGCACGTTGGGAAATTAAACGTGCCCGTGAAAATGCCAGTGGCAAACTGCAAAGTGTGCAACGCTCACTCAAATGCCTGACTGACGGCGTGGTGATTGCAGATAAAACCAAAGCGGTTGAAGCGCATATTCAACAGATTACTCAACTGAGTTTTGAGCAATTCACCCGTGCGGTACTGTTGGCACAGTCCGAGGTCACCGCTTTTTTAAAGGCACGCGATAATGAGCGTGGTGAATTACTCGAATATCTGACCAATTCCAGTATTTTTGCCAAAATTGGACAACTGGCGTTTGAAAAAACCCGTGAAATTAGCAACCAACGCAAGCAACTGGAAAATGTGCTCGGCCATATTGAAATCCGTTCAGATGAAGAAGTTGCCGAGTTACAGACTCAATTTCAGCAGATACAACAACAGGTTCAACGGTTGGAAGCCGACAAAGTTCAGCTTAATCAACAGCAACAATGGTTTGAACAGCGACAGAAACTCGAAACTGAAATCACACGAAAACAGCAACAGCATGACATTCAAATTCAAGCACATCAGGCTTTAGCCGCAGATCGCAATCGACTCAGCCAACTCGAAACCTTTTCAGGCATTCGTCCGATTGTGTTCCAACAACAACAGCTAGAAAAAACACTGCAACAGCTTGAACCCCAGATTCAACACAAGCAGCAGCACTTTAGCACTTTAAGCACCCAATTTGAGCAAGAAAAAGTAGCTTATACGCAGGCTGAAACGGCCTTACAGCAATTTCAGAGTTTTGAACAAAAGCATCAGCATGAACTCACTCAAGTGCGTAAATATGTACAGGAACGTGAATATATTGCCGAGGAATATAAAAAAACCAAAGTTCGCTTAAACCAAAACGAAGCGCAACAACAACCATTACTTGAGCAACAGCAGCAGTTTGAACAAAGTCGCCACAGTCTATCTATACAACAACAAAGCTGCTCTGAACAACTGCAACAGAGCGCACAATTCTCTACTTTAGATAAAGGCTTGAATGCACATCTTCAGCAGCTGCAGCAATTTATTCAGCAATACCAAAAAGTCGAACAGAATTTAGGTTCGATTCAACAGGCACAATCCAAGCTTGAACAAGATCAGATCGTATTGAATGAGCTCATTCAAAAATTTGGCACACCACAACAGATTGAAAGCCAGCTTGAACAGAAACAAAAACTCAGGGAACAGCAACAAGCCCGATTGAGTCAACTGGATCTGATTCAACAAAAGTTACAGCATTATTTTGAGCTTAAAAAAGAACGGGATGAACTAAGCCATAAGCTCAGTAGCACACAGCAACAACATCAGCAGCTTGAACAACAACTGCAAACCAGCCAAGGCGAATTCCAGTCTGCCAAAACTGAACGGGAAAAATTACAGCAAATGTTGCAACAACAACGTTTATTGCATGCTGAAAATATTGAACATCTCCGTGCAGAACTCAAACACGGCGAGGCCTGTCTGGTCTGTGGCAGCACCGAACACCCCTACCGTGATGATGCCAGTCAGCTCTCCAAAGCCTTGTATGAGCTGCAACAACAGCAAGAGCAACAGGCCATTCAACAAGAGCAACAATGCTTTCAACTTTGGCAAAACACACAGCAGCAATTCACCCAGATTCGTACCGAACTGACTCAATTGCAATCTGCCATGCAACAAGCCGATGACAAATTCAAACTGCAACATCAAGAATTAGTCAAACATGCAGCACAGTTCGACATTCAGTTAGATTTAACCAAACCACATGCTGAAATCACGGTAGCTCAACAACAATGGACGAGTGAAGCAACTCAACTCAAACAGCAGATTGAAATTGAATTACAACAACTGCATCAGGCCAATAAAGACCACTATCACCTGACCCAAACGATTCAAAATATCCGCTATCAACTTGAAAGCGTACAGCAGTCACAGCAACAGATTCAGCATGTTGTGGATTGCCTGAGCAACGATGAACTAAACTTATGGCAGCAGCAAACGCTGGGCTCTGCCCAACAGCTAGCACAACGTTTACAGCAACGTGTTCAACAGCTTGAACAAGCTGAAACACTCAGCAAACAACAGCAGCAGCTTGAACAGCAACTGAGTCTATTAAAGTCCAATTTAACCAGCTTGATCACTCAACATACCGAGTTTAGCCAGCAACTCAAAGATGTCGAGATTAAAGGCAAACAAAATACAGAGTCAGCGCATCAACTGATTGTGGCAATGACAGGTTTAACCGAACTCAAAGCCAATGAATGGTTAAACCAACACGACCAACAGCGTCAGCAACTCCAAAATCAATATCAGCAAATCAAGCAGCGTTTTGAACAAGCTCGTCAAAGCTTTGAACAGCAGAAAAATGAACTGGAACAGCTCAAAGCCCAACAGCAGCAGCAACAAGCTACCCTTGTCCAATCCAAGACTGAAATCCGAGCCTGGTTAGACCAGCATCCTGAATTTGAAGAACAACAATTAGCGGATTTACTTGCTATTCGTGCTGAGCAAGAGCAGCAAATTCGAACATCGCTACAACATGCAGAACGCTTGCTCAATGAGGCCGCCTCTGCCCTAAAAACGTTGCAACAGCAATTACAGACACATCAGCAACAACAGCCACCTATCGAATATACCCAGTTGCTTGAGCACATCCATCTCAATCATGAGAAGCTACAGCAACAAGCTGAACAACGTGATCAATTCAAACTGAAACTGGAACTACATCAACAAAACCTTGCCAAGCAAAAGCAATTTGCTGATCAGATCCAGCAGATTCAGCAGCAGGAACACCGTTGGAATAAAATTTCCAGTTTGATTGGTGATTCTAAGGGTAAAGATTTCCGTGATTTAGCCCAGCAATACAATTTGGATATTCTTCTGGAATACGCCAATCAACAACTCAGCATGTTGTCACAACGCTATACCTTAAAACGTTTGGATAACTCCCTCAGCCTAGCCATCATTGACCATGATATGGATGGAGAAACCCGCTCCGTGGCTTCACTATCCGGTGGAGAGTCCTTCCTCACTGCCCTTGCGATTTCCTTGGCAATTGCCAATATGGCCTCTGGTTCCATGAAAATCGAATCACTATTTATTGATGAAGGTTTTGGGACGTTGGATGCCTCTTCCTTGCATATGGTGATGAATGCGCTGGATCAATTACAAAGCCAAGGCCGTAAAGTGGTGTTGATTTCACATATTCAGGAAATGCATGAACGAATTCCTGTACAGATTCAGGTACAGCCAATTGGGTCAGGTTCGAGTCGGATTGAAATTGTTGGTTAAAGCATTATGATGATTAAATAATCACCATGCTTAAATCACATGAATCAGAAAAAAGCGGTTATTTTTGACCTCGATCAAACCTTACTAGATCGAACAACGTCGTTAATAAAATTCCTTACTTGGCAGGTTAATTTCTTTCAATTGGTTGCTGCCGATGATAGAGAGCCATTTATCCAACGCTTTCTTGAATTAGATGATAATGGCAAAGTTTGGAAAGATCGTGTTTATGAAAATCTGATTCATGAATTTTCAATTCAAGGTCATGCTAAAGAAATCCTTTTAGCCAGTTATATTCATGACTTTAATAAATTTTCATGCTGCTTTGAACATGTGGAAAACATCATCATCCAATTAAAACAGCAAGGCTATTTAATTGGATTAATCTCTAATGGCAGAACGCCCTTTCAAGAACATAATTTTTATGCGCTAGGGCTGACTGAATACTTTTCTAGCATCATTGTTTCCGAAGCAGTCGGACTTAGAAAACCCGATCCCGCAATTTTTCTATTATCTTGTCAGCAGCTTGGTGTTCACCCAAAAGATTGTACCTTTGTCGGAGATAATGAACTGGCAGACATACAAGGTGCAAAGGCTGTCGGGATGAAAACTATTTTCTTTCATCCCAATCCAGCGATTTCCTCAGCAATAGCTGATCAAAATCTTCATGATTTTAAAAACTTCATCAAAACATTAACATGCTTAGAATAAATGACTTAAAAAAGAAAATATGCACAAAGCCCTTTAAAAATTCAGGCATAACCATTTGGTCAAGTGCGAAGTCATTTAAAGGATGAATTAGGTTCTAATTGCACCTCTTTTTGAACTTTAAATTTTGTCGTAGGCTGTTTTCATCTCAGCACAAACAGATTTGGTTTCGAGCACAGACTTTTGAAAGCCCTTTAAAGTATCATCAAATGTTGTATATTCTTTGGCAAACTCCTGGTCAAACTGTTTTCTATATTTTTGATTATTATTAAACATCTTAACAATTTGATTTTGATGTACACATGCCCAATGCGCATCAATGACCTCATCTTGTTGCGAATCATTTCCAGTATTTTCAGCTAGTTTTGCAATTAAAAACATAAAAGTTTCTTTAAAATCCTGATATGTTTTATGCTCAGAAATAACTGCTTTTTCAATTTCAGGTGTTGGAGTTGCCTTACTAGAAGTACATATAACAACAATTAAAACAGTCAATATGTATTTTGCGATATTCATTTATATACCTACATTTTAAATAACAGAGGCTAGATTGCCTTCTATTCATTTATCATTGGCCGATCAAAATCTATATGATTTTAAACGTCTTATAGAAATTCTTATTTTTAAATAAGAACATCCCTTCAAGCTAACCAATCTTTTAGGGATGTTTTCATCCATTATTCATTCTTATCAGCGGGGAAAGCCTTTGGTGGAGGAGCATACTTAGATGGCTTTTCTTCTGCAGCTGCATCAGCGGACTTCAGTGATTCAACTTGATAAATCGCTGTTCCAATAATGCCTGTATTCTGAATTGAGCCATTATCCGAATTTGCCGCATAAGCATCCTCAGGCTTACTAAAGGTAAAAGAAGCGACAGCAGAGTCACTCTTACGGAAGCCTTCTATGGTAATTTCACTGTGCGGATGCAGCACATAACCTGCATTATTTCGTGAAGCAGCACTGCCATCTAAAACATCGATCCCATCAACACTTGCCACCACTTCATAGGTATTGTCGGTATGGTTTTCATATTTTAATTGGTAGCTTTGACCATCTTTTGCTGAGAGATAATAGTTTTGGCCATCACGAGATAAAGCAAAGGGTTGATCAGTATCATCAACAATAGAAAAACTAATTTTCCCTGCTGCCAACGAAATACTATTAACGGTCTTGCCTTGATATTGTTTATTGGCATAACGGACTTGTGATTCAGCAATCGGTTGCTCGGTTAAACGGCTTAAATTCACCTCGGTCACATGTGAGCTAATCTCATCGCCCCATTTTGTACCGAGCTTTTCATCTACAGCTACTTGAGCATTACTATCGGCAGCCTCTGCAGCCACATCACTCTGTTTTTTACTGCACGCTGCTAAAAATAGACATAAAATAAAAGAGATTAAAAAATACAGTTTTTTCATTTTAAACGTAATCCTAAATTCAATTTTTATCTTTGTAAAATAATCGTGATTCATTTATATTCAGGTTGAATATAAATGAATAAACACGTCATTCTAATTTATGCCGTTTTTTTCAGCAGCAGAGATATTTTATATAATTGTAATTTGTTCTTTATTTCTACGGCTCTTTATTCAATTCACTCTATATTAATTTGAATAATCCCGTGCTCCGAATAATGCAGTTCCTACCCTCACTATGGTTGAACCTGCCGCAATTGCAGCGTCCAGATCAGCAGACATGCCCATACTTAAGGTATCCCAGTCTTGCGGTTGTGCATGTTGCGCTTTCACTTGCTCGAATAGCACTTTCGCATCAGCAAATGCAGCATGATTTTCGGGTGCTGGAATCACCATCAAACCACGTAAACGGATATTTGGAAGTTGACTAATTTGCTGAACCAGTTCAGCAACCTCTGTAGGTCGGCAACCATCTTTAGAATCTTGCCCATCAATATTCACTTGCAGACAAACATTCAAAGTCTTTTGAGATTCGATACGCTGACTGGACAAACGTTCAGCGATGATCAAACGATCAACCCCATGTACCCAGTCAAATTTTTCTGCTAAATGTTTGGTTTTATTACGCTGCACATGTCCAATAAAATGCCATTCGATCTCTAATTCTTTTAATTCCTCAATTTTTTCTAGTGCTTCCTGTAAATAGTTTTCACCAAAACTGCGCTGCCCGACTGCATACATTTCGCGAAGGCTAGCACTGGGATGTGTCTTGGAAACCGCCAACAACTGCACTGTTGCAGGATCACGTTGAACACGCTGACAGGCTTGTTCTATTTGATTTAAAACAGATTGGCGGGATTGTTGCGATTGATTCATTGACACAGTTCTCATTTACGAAATCTTTTTTTGCTTTCCATTCTTTAAGGTGTTGGTAAGCCCGAATGAAAGCCTTATATTATTCTACAAAATAATGAGACATTTTAGTTTGTTTCGGGGAAATTATGGATATTACAGAACTACTCGCCTTTTCAGTTAAAAACGGTGCTTCCGATTTACACCTTTCAGCGGGTATGCCTCCTATGATTCGTGTGGATGGTGAAGTTCGTCGTATTAACTTACCAGCACTTGAACATAAAGATGTACATCGCTTGGTGTACGACATTATGAATGATAAACAACGTCGTGACTTTGAAGAAGATTTAGAAACTGACTTTTCATTTGAAGTACCGAATATTGCTCGTTTCCGTGTTAACGCATTCAACCAAAACCGTGGTGCAGGTGCGGTGTTCCGTACCATTCCATCTAAAGTTTTGACCATGGAAGATTTAGGACTCGGCACAATTTTCAAAGAAATCTGTGATTATCCTCGTGGAATCGTACTCGTCACAGGCCCAACGGGTTCGGGTAAATCCACCACACTTGCAGCGATGATCGACTATATTAACGAAAACCGTTATGACCATATTTTAACCGTCGAAGATCCAATTGAATTTGTACACCAATCGAAAAAATGCCTAATCAACCAACGTGAAGTGCATCGTGATACCCACGGCTTTAATGCAGCACTGCGTTCAGCATTGCGTGAAGACCCTGACATTATTCTGGTCGGTGAGATGCGTGACTTAGAAACCATTCGCTTGGCACTGACCGCTGCGGAAACAGGTCACTTGGTGTTTGGTACACTGCATACTACCTCTGCGGCGAAAACCATTGACCGTGTTATCGACGTATTCCCAGCAGAAGAAAAAGACATGGTACGTGCCATGCTATCTGAATCTCTACAAGCCGTGATTTCTCAAACACTATTGAAAAAGAATGGTGGTGGTCGTGTGGCTGCACATGAAATCATGATCGGTATTCCTGCGATTCGTAACCTTGTGCGTGAAAACAAAGTTGCACAAATGTATTCTGCGATCCAAACAGGTGCCAACTACGGTATGACCACTTTGGATCAAAGCCTGAAAACACTGGTGTCTAAAGGCTTAATTAGCCCACAAACTGCTCGTACTGTTGCAAAACAACCCGAATCATTCCTATAAGAATAAATGGATTAGAGAAATATCATGGATTTTAATGATTTACTCAACTTGATGATTCAACAAAATGCATCGGACTTATTTGTCACTGCGGATGTTGAACCTTCAATGAAAATTAACGGGCAGATCGTGCCTGTTTCCAAATCGAAACTTTCAGGGGAAATTGTGGGTCAACTGGTTCAATCCATTATGACCGACAAGCAGCGTAAAGAGTTTGCAGAGACGCGTGAATGTAACTTTGCGATCATGAACCGTGAAAAGACAGCGCGTTTCCGTGTCAGTGCTTTTCAACAACGTGATATGCCAGGCATGGTATTGCGTAAGATCGAAACCCATATTCCAAGCATGGATGATCTAAAACTGCCAGAAGTGCTGAAAGAATTGGCGATGACCAAACGTGGCATCATTATCTTTGTTGGTGCAACAGGGACAGGTAAATCGACCTCTCTTGCGTCAATGATTGGTTTCCGTAATCAAAATTCCAAAGGTCATATCATCACCATTGAAGACCCGATCGAATTTGTGCATCAACATGCAGGCTGTATCGTGACACAGCGTGAAGTCGGGATTGATACTGATTCATTTGAAGTCGCATTAAAAAATACGCTACGTCAGGCACCAGATGTGATCTTGATTGGTGAGATTCGTTCACGTGAAACTATGGACTATGCCATCGCTTTCGCAGAAACGGGCCACTTGGTCCTCGCTACCCTGCATGCCAACAACGCCAACCAAGCCCTCGATCGTATCATTCACTTCTTTGAAGCTGATCGTCATAGTCAATTGTATATGGACTTGTCGCTGAACTTAAAAGCACTCGTCGCACAGCAATTGATTCCAACCCCAGATGGTAATTCACGTCGTGCTGCGATTGAGATTCTGATTAATACACCACTTCTGGCTGACTATATCCGTAAGGGTGAGATTCATGAGATTAAAGATCTGATGAAACGTTCACGGGAGTTGGGTATGCAAACCTTTGACCAAGCTCTATTCGACCTTTATAAGGCAGGACAGATCACCTATAAAGATGCTTTAAAACATGCGGATTCGCCAAACGACTTACGCCTCACCATCAAACTGTCAGAAGAAGGTGCAGACCAGTTATTGAGTGCCAGCCGCAACATCACCTTTGATGGTCAGTAATTCAAATTAAGCCATTAAAAAAGGGAAGGTTTTTGTAACCTTCCCTTTTTTATTTGTTCAATTTTCGTGAACACTTAGATTTTTTACTCAATACAACTTATTTTTTACGATAAGCCTCTTGGCATTCTGCATCACTACAGTAGCCATATAGATTCAAAGAGTGTCCAGTTAAGGCAAAACCATGTTGGTCTGCAACTGAATGTTGCTCTTTCTCGATAATATCATTTGTAAATTCAATAACTTTATTACAGTTTAAGCAAACAAGGTGATCGTGATGATCTTCCTGCATGATTTCGAAAACAGAGTGATTGTTTTCAAAATGATGACGCTGAATAATGCCCGCAGCTTCGAATTGTGTTAATACACGGTAAACTGTCGCTAAGCCAACATCTTCACCTTGTTCAAGCAAAGTTTTATAAATATCTTCAGCACTCAAATGATGTTGTTTTGAATTTTCTAATAATTCCAAAATCTTAATACGAGGAAGGGTAACTTTAAGTCCAGCTTTGCGTAAGTCTTGATTAGAAATCGGCATAAAAAAAGGTCTCTCAACAAATCTTAAGTTGGAATAGGCAATAGAGTTTAGATGCAGTATGATCTATCCTTGAATCAAATGCATCATCATTTATCAGGATAGTGTAGCAAAATGCAAAAAATCATGCTGGCGTTGTTCGTCACTACAGTACTTAGCGGTTGTTCAGTCTTTGGTGTTTATAAAGTTGATATTCCACAAGGAACACCATTAACCAAAGCACAAGCTTCTCAAGTACAAGTGGGCATGAGCTTTCAGCAAGTCCGTTTCTTGCTTGGTAGTCCAACAGTGACAGATCCACTGAACCCACAACGTTGGGACTACATCTACAACTATATCCCAGGCACTTATGCGAAAAAAGCAAAAATACCTGCGGCACACGGTCAACATTTAAAAGTTTATTTTGATGCGAATGGTAACGTAGAACGCTTAGAAGGTTTAGATACGATTCCAGAATCACAACCTGGTTTACCGGCATCAAAAGAAGCTATTTTGACTGCGCCACCACTATAACGGCTTTCCAGTAAAAAGAAACCCCTCATCGAGTCAATCATGAGGGGTTTTACTTATCAGCTTTATGCCTTAAAGCGATTACCTTTGATAAATCGCCCAACGGGGTTCTTTGCCGCCCGCTTACGCCGGATATCATTCGGGTTAATGGTAAGTGCCCGATAGATTTCAACACGGTCTCCTGCTTGCAGGATTGTATCTGCATCAATCCTGCTACCAAATACACCTAACTGTAAAACTTCTGGTAGTGCCGCCTGTGCTGCTAAGCCACTGGCATCAATTGCCTGTTGGGCCGTCATTCCCTCGCTAAAGCGAACAGCGATATGGAATTGCTGTTCAGGACTTGAGAAAGCGACCCATACTTGTTTAGCCTGCTCCATTACAGTACTTGTCCAATCACAGCAATGATTGCTACGACAATTGAAAGTGGTAACACGATACGGATGGCAATACGCCAAATGTTATAAAACAGCTCATTGCTAAAGCCCATTGCTTTACGCAGATGACTAATCTTCATAATCCAGCCAGCAAATACTGCGTAAATCAAGCAAATCAGTAATCCCCAAAGCATGAGCAGGCTATTAAAAATTTGTTCCACTTGCGGTACAGCCCAAACAGCAATAGCAGCAAGTAAAATCGCCCATTGGATCACGATCGCAAGCTGACGTTGTGCCAACTGTTCTTTTGCAAATTGAATTAAGAGTGCCGCTGACATGATGGCTGCAAACACCCATGCCAATGCAGATAACTGTGCCTGCACAGAGAAGAAGCCAAAGGCAATCACCGCAAGTAATTGCGCCACCCAAATTGGCAAGGCGGTACTTGTTGCGGCGTCCTGTTTTTTCACTGCGACTAAACTACTTTGCCAATACAACCCAAGTCCTAAACCACTTGCAACCAAAGCAAGAACTGTTGCATTGCCCCACTCTTTAAATTCGATTCCTGTCCAATGCCAAGCCGTTAGATGTGTTCCCATTACATTGGCAAGAACAAATGCAGCAATCACACCAATCGTTGTCAAAGCAATTAAAAATTGGCGAGGGATAAAAGATAATCCAAGTGCAGCTATGGCAAGGATTGCAAAAAGAATCTGCTCTGATACAGCAAGCGTAGGCTGCTGACTCACGACATGTGTTGCGGCAGTCAATACACTGCCTGCAAAGAATGGAACAAATATAACAGCCAACCAGCCCACGATACGCCATCTCGGTGAAGCATCTGCATCACGGGTTAAGGTTGAAAGTGCTTGTAATGCCGTGGTCTGCGAACGCTTTGCTAAAGCAATTTCAAGATAACCGATGGGTAATGCCAACAGAATCATGGTGCCTAACCACAGTAGCCAGAAATCGAATTGACGGTCAATCTGGATTCCAACGGTGGGTGCCAATGTGGTAATCATGACAAAAGATAGGCAAAACGCCATCACTGGTGCAAGCCAGCGTGACAGAGTTGTGTCCTGCATAATGCATTCCTTGAAAAATCTTTGAACTCATTGCGCTTTATGGAGTTTGCAATGAAATATTCAATCTATTTTGCCTTTCTCACGCCTGAAAATCAAAACAAAAAATATCGAAAGAAAGAAGCAAATCACCTTACGATGATTTGCTGCGCACGAATTATTATATTATTAAGTAGACCCCTTATGTTCACTCATACCACACCTTATTATTTTTTATCATAAGGGGTCTTTTATTATTGTCTTATTATTATGAGAAGAAACGAGAAAACCAGTTTTTCCCTTTTTTCTTTTCATTTTCTTTAATGATTCCGATCATATTTTCTTTTACAGCACCGACATAATCTGCATCATCATGACGGATATGGTTGATCAACCATTTTGATAGTGCTTCATGTAGCTCGCTATCAATTTCTTGCCCCAGCTCAAAACGTTGACGATAAGTCTCTATCTTTTTGATAAATAAGTCATGTACACGCTTATGTGGTACACGATATTTATAGTTTGCTTCTTCTTGTAAGCTTTCTTCAAAGGTAAAATGAGACTGGGTATAATCAATGATATTATCCAAAATACCTTTTAATTTTGCCCGATCATCACCCTCATTTAATTCATCAATTTCATTAATATAATCTAGAATACGACGATGCTGATCATCGATCACCTCGATTCCTGTATTATATTCGACAGACCATTTCATACCCATATCGAACCCCAAACCATATTTGATTTATTGAATAAGAATATAATATCGATAAATGAATTAAATAAAAACACAGCGTTTTTGTCAGAATTTAAATATTTTCAAAGAAATAAATTAACCCATTGTTTTGTATTTATTTTAATATTTATACCAATCAAAACACTCAAGTATTTTTTAACCAACAAGAAAAATTATCTGTCTAATTTTTATAAAAAATAATTTTAAAATTAAAAAAATCCAAGAAAAATAGTCTTATTTATTGTTTTGAAATGCTGCTATTAAATTTAAATCAGATAAATCCTTTTTCCGCCCATAATTTCGTTTAAATGCAGCGAGTATAGATAAATGCATAAAATGTATTCCAGCAATCACGTCAGAACTTGCCAATAGGGTTTGAAAACTTTCCTGACTGTCACCACAGTTCACATCTAGATAAGCTTCAAAACAGCCCTGATAAAGTCCTATTTTCCCATTTGGGCGAATTTTCTGGTTCCAGGTCGCTTGTAAATGACAAAACAACTCTGGGCTTACCACAAGATCAATATCTGCTGTATCACGGATACAATGTGCGGCTAATACCCCACCACCAACAACCACATACTCATCTTTGGGTAAATCTAAAGAAATTAATCGGGAGATGAGTTCACTTTTATCCATTTGAATACGTCAGTACTGATCCGCTTTGGTCACGCGTTTTAAGGCTGGATTTTCTGCTTCGCGGATTAAGCGCTCAACTCGTGTTAAGGCATGCTGAATCGGTTTACCGTGCTGGAATAAAATCATTTCCCCTGCTTGATATGCTGTCCATGCTTCATTATGGGTTAACGGCTCTGTCGTGATCACTGCAACGCGATCTTCTGGTGTGGTGACCTGACTAAAATCGACTTCTACGTCGAGATCAATTAAATGTGCAGGTTGAAATGGATACTCACGCACGAGCCAATGTAACTTCGTCGTCGCATAGCTAAATAATGCTTTACCATTGGAAAGACAGAAATTAAAGGTGCCATGCTCTGCAATTTGTGGCGAAATACGTTCCAACAGTGAGAAAATCTCTTCCAAACTTGGTTCTGTATAGCCAAATGCTTCAACCATCTGATCCAGTAAATAACAAAACGCTAGTTCACTGTCGGTATTACCTACAGGCTCAAATCGCCCACTTAGTTCAGGTTTGAAGTCATGCAAATCACCATTATGCGCAAAAATCCAATGTCTCCCCCAAAGCTCCCGCAAAAAGGGATGTGAATTCTCGAGGTTGATTTTACCTTGAGTGGCTTTACGAATATGGGCAATGACGTTGCGAGACTTGATCGGATAATTACGAATCAGATCAGCAATAGGAGATTCAACCGCAGATTGATTATCCACAAACAAGCGGCAAGCTTTATCTTCAAAAAAAGCGATCCCAAAACCATCGCAATGATCAGAGGTCACCCCTGCGCGTTGTGAAAACCCACGAAAAGAAAAAGTAATATCTGTCGGGGTGGCGCAATTCATTCCTAATAGCTGGCACATATCTTTAAACTATCAAACATCTACGCCTATTGTGCATGAGGGATAGATGGCTTGTAAATCTCAATATGTGCTCACTATTAGATTAAGAATGATAAGGCACTAACGTTGCACCATTTTGTTCATCACAAAAGAGGTCGCAATCTTATTCACTTCAAGGAAAACAAAATAATCCAAGCATTTAAAATCTTCATCATAAAATGCTTGTTTTGACAGTTTCGACTGCATTCCCAGATAGGTCTGAAACAGTTTTGGCATGCGTTCATCTTGCGGGAAACTATAGTCAGGACGTTCTGGTTCAAAGCTACGTTTTGAGCGGATATCTATGGTTTGATGATCACCCAACTGTTGGATCTGACGGTGGGTGTAATAGGCACGTGCCAAGTTATCATCCAAATGGATACTGACACAGCCCATTAAGTATTTCGCACGCATTGACCAAAGTACTTTAGGGGTCAAGTTCAACCATAGCATGGATAGTGCTTTACCCGAGCGAAATTTAGGGTGTACACAAGTACGTCCAATCTCTAACACACTTGGTAAATGAGATAAATGCGGGACAATTTCAAACTCTTGAGCACTGTAACTCTGCCCGATTTCATAGCCTTGGAATAATTTAAGACGGGTATAAGCGACAATTTCACCTGTCCATTTTTCACGTAATACTGCATGCTCACAGCCAAAATCATAAAGATCTTGATCTAAACCATCTTCAAAACGCATCCCAAATTGATGGCTAAATTGCGTTGCTCTAAAGCGTTGTACTTCTTGTAATTCTTTTAAATTATCCACCCATTCAAAACGGAATTGATTTTGAGCTGGCTTGTGGCGTAAGGGTAAAGTCAATGTCTGGCGATATTGATTTAATTTTTCTAGCATAATGAAAGCTCCTTATGACTAGACCTACCTTAAATTGCTTAAATGACATTGCGATGACTAAAACATGAACAGGTCATGACAAAAAAAGAGACCTGCTTGAGGTCTCTTTTCAAATCAATAGGATGAATTAATGTTTGGCACGATTGGTAATGAGTGTACCGACACCATGATCGGTGAAGATCTCTAATAAACTTGCATGAGGTACACGACCATCAACAATATGCGCACTCACAACACCACCTTTAACAGCATCTAATGCACAACCCACCTTCGGAATCATGCCACCGTAAATCACACCCGTTTCGATCAAGCGATCGACTTCTTGTGTGCTTAAGCCTGTTAATAAGTTTTTATTTTCATCCAATACCCCTGTGATATTGGTGAGTAGAATCAACTTCTCAGCGCCTAGCGCTTCTGCAACTTTTCCAGCCACAAGATCTGCATTGATATTATAAGTATTACCTTCTTCATCCACACCCAAGGGTGCAATGACTGGAATGAAATCACTTTGGGTAAACATTTCCAGTACATCAGTTTTTACACCAGTCACTTCACCGACCATGCCCAAATCAATTTGTGAAATAGAGCCGTCAGCTTCCTGCTTTTCCATCAATAATTTACGTGCGCGCAGTAAATTACCGTCTTTACCCGTTAAACCAATGGCACGACCGCCATGTTTATTAATCAGATTCACGATCGACTTATTGACACTACCACCCAACACCATTTCGACCACTTCCATGGTCGCTTGGTCAGTCACGCGCATGCCATCAATACGATCAGACTCTTGTCCTAAACGTTTTAGCAATGAATCCACTTGTGGACCACCACCATGCACAACGATTGGATTCAGACCAACCGTTTTTAACAACACGATGTCACGGGCAAATGAACTTTCCAATTCAGGATCAGTCATCGCATTACCACCATATTTTACAACCAGCGTTTTTCCTGCAAAACGTTGGATATACGGCAAAGCTTCGATCAAAATTTTTGCTTTATCAATGCCGATATGCTCATGTGGCATGCGTCTCTCCTTTTAGGCCTGTGCGAGTTCTTGTGCAATCTTTGGATATTGGTCTTGCAACATAGAAACAAACTTTTGACGAATTTCAATTAATCGTTTCTGATTATCAGCATCAAAACGGACGGTAAAATATTCGCCAGTATTTGATGCTCGAATAATGCCAAATCCATCGTCAAAATCAAGTCTTACACCATCAATTTTACTTAAACGCGCACCTAAACGATGACTTAAAATTTCAATATCATTTAAAACTTGCTGAGGATTGGCGTCATGGGTACTGATATATGTGTCTTCTGTGCAATAACGTTCTGGGTAGGCTACCAATAACTCAGACAGGGTTATTGCTTTGGATTGAGTTAAATATTCCATCACACGCAAAGCTGCGTATAAACCATCGTCATAGCCAAAACCACGTCCATCATTAAAGACATAGTGACCCGCATATTCACCACCAAAAACAGCCGTGCCCTTTGATTGCGATAAATAAGCACGTAAAAAGCTACTGCCCGTACGAATCATTTTGGCTTGACCTTCCAGCCCCTGTACGGTATCCGCCACCATACGTGAGCACTTCACATCAAAAACGATTTCTTTATGTGGATGCTGCTGTAAGCACATCTGCGCAAATAAAGACAATAAGCGATCAGGACTAATAATAAGTGCATTCTCATCGAGTAAAACCACACGATCCCCATCACCATCCAAAGCAATACCGAGATCGGCTTTCTCAGCAACAATAGCGGCTTGTAATTGCTTTAAATGCTCAGCATGAGATGGATCTGGCGCATGATCAGGAAAATGCCCATTGGCATCACATCGTAAAGCAATCACATCACAGCCTAGTTTTTCTAAAACCAGTTTGGCACAACGCCCTGCAGAACCATGTAATCCATCGAGAACGATTTTTAATGGTCGCGCTAACTGTATGTCACTAATTAAGGAATGCTGATACTGCAAACAATACGGAGCAACAATTTGGTGTGCCGTATTTTCTGAATGCAAGAAATCCTCAATATTGCTCAAAGAAGTCTGTGCATACTGCCCCACCTGTTGAATGGTTTCTGGTGTTGGTGGCTCACCTTTTAAAATCCATTTAATGCCATTATCCGATTTTGGATTATGACTTGCGGTCACCATAATACCATTGCCACCAAAATCACGGGCAATGTAATACATCATCGGCGATGAACAACAACCAATATTAGTGACTTGTAAACCTTGTTTTTCGAATATATTTTGGATGATATTGGCATAAGTCGGACTGGTTAAACGTGCATCGTAACCAATCACCACGTGTGTCTGTTCAGCATTTTTATATTGCGAAGCTAAAGCATAAGCAATTAGGCTAATAATATTTGGCGTTAAATTACTTAGCTTTCCGCGAATATCGTAAGCACGGAAAATATTCAGCGGAAATGTATGTTGTATATTCACTGTAAGCCCCTATTTTTATAATCATTTGATCCATAAAAAAAGCAGAAACTATTAAGAAATTAATTAACCCTTATTCAGAAAAATTAAAATAATTAGTCAGCTGCTTTGTAATATATATCAAGGCAACAATCAATATGAAAAATGCAACGTTTTTCAGCAAAACATTGCATTTAAAGTGATAACTACTGAAAAAGCTTATTGTTTTCCAGTATGACCAAAACCACCTGCGCCACGCTCAGTCGCAACGAATTCACTCACTTGTTCGAACTCAGCCTGTACCACTGGAACCAATACATATTGTGCTAAACGCTCACCAGGTTCTAAACGGAAGCTATTTTGTCCACGATTCCAAACCGATACCATGAGTTCACCTTGGTAATCAGAATCAATCAACCCCACCAAGTTACCTAACACAATACCATGTTTATGGCCTAAACCTGAACGCGGTAGAATTAAACCTGCAAAGTTTGGATCTTCGATATAAATCGCCAAACCTGTTTTCACTAAAACGGTTTCACCTGCAGCAATGTCAATCGCTTCATCTAAACATGCGCGTAAATCTAAACCTGCTGAACCAGTCGTTGCGTAAGAAGGTAAAGCCCACTCTTGACCTAAACGTGCATCTAATACTTTAACTTGAACTTTCATTAAAATTTCCTACTTACAATTTCTTAACGTTTCAACAATGCTTTTAAGTTGGCAAGGTACTGCTGAGCTTGTTCTTTTGGATCAACATTGGGTGCCAGTTTCTTTTTACGACCATGCCACTCCAAATCATCTTGTGGCATCTCGTCCAAGAAACGGCTTGGCGTCATTTGACGCATTTGTCCACCATTCTTACGCTGCTCAGCAAGGGTCAGTGTTAAGCCTTGACGGGCACGAGTAATGCCCACATACATCAAACGGCGTTCTTCTTCGACTGTTTCTGATGCAATCGAGTTCTTATGCGGCAATAGCTCTTCTTCCAAGCCAATCATATACACATAAGGGAACTCCAAACCTTTTGCCGCATGCAAGGTTAATAAATTCACTTTATCGGTATCTTCTTCTTCCTGTTGCTGTTCGAGCATATCCAACAACACCAGTTTACGAATCACGCTTTCAATATTTTTCTCATCCACATCATCAGTACGATTCAATAGATTTTGAATACTGCTATACAAGCTTTCAATACTGTCGAGTTTGGTCTTCTCTTGTGCAGGGGTCGCCGCCTGTTCACGGATATAGTCAATATAGCCGGCTTCGTTGATCATCTGACGCACTTTCGGCATCGGCTCATCATCATCAAGCAATTCACGGGTAAATGTCGCAATAAAATCAGCAAACTCATGTAATTGTGTTGCTGCTTTTTTCGGCAACACCATGCTTAAACGTTGGTCTGACGATGCCGTTAATAAAGACAAGGTATTTTCTTGGGCGAATAAACCGAGTTTCTCTAGCGTCACCGGGCCAATGGCACGCTTAGGTGTATTGATAATACGTAAGAATGCACTGTCATCTTCTGGGTTAATGATGAGGCGTAAATAGCTCATCACATCCTTAATTTCCGCACGGGCGAAGAAAGACTGTCCGCCTGATAACTTATACGGAATTTGCATCTGACGTAGTTGGGTTTCAATTACACGAGCTTGGAAGTTACCGCGATACAGCACCGCATAATCTTTCCAGTTTTTACCATTCATCAGCTTATGCGTGATCAGATCTTTCACCACACGTTCCGCTTCATCATCATCATTCAAACAGGTGATCACACGAATGGTTTCACCGTGACCTTTATCACTCCATAGTTTCTTATCGAAAATATGCGGATTATTTTCAATTACCGCATTGGCCGCTTTTAAGATACGGCTGGTCGAGCGATAGTTCTGCTCTAGTTTAATCACTTTGAGATTATGGAAATCATCTTTTAACAAGGCCATGTTTTCAGGCTTTGCACCACGCCAAGCATAGATGGATTGGTCATCATCACCTACAGCGGTAAACTGCCCCATCACACCCACTAATAGCTTAACGAGGGTATATTGCGCAGTGTTGGTGTCTTGATATTCATCCACCAATAAATAACGAACACGGTTTTGCCATTTGTCACGCACTTCGGCATTTTCCTGAAGTAAGCGTGTTGGCATCACGATCAAGTCATCAAAGTCTACGGCATTATAGGCACGCAAATTACGCTCGTAGAGCTGATACAGATGTGCAAACTGGACATCCTCAACCGTTTCACAAGTTGAATGTGCTTGTTCAGGGACGATTAGATCATTTTTCCAGTCTGAAATTTTCTTCATCGCCTTGGCGAGTAGCTCTTTGCTCTCAGCACCTGATAAATTGTCACGCTGCATCAAATCCATCAAGATTCGTTTACAGTCATCGGCATCTAAAATCGAAAAATTGTTTTTAAGTGGTAAATGTTTTAATTCGAGGCGGAGTAAATTTAACCCAAAAGTATGGAAAGTCGAGACCGAAAGCCCTTTGGCTTCTTCACGTGAGAGTAACTTACCAACACGCTCTTTCATTTCACGCGCCGCTTTATTGGTAAAGGTCATTGCGGTAATACGATAGGCAGGAATACCACACTGCTGCACTAAAAAGGCAACTTTTCGGGTAATTACAGAGGTTTTGCCTGAACCTGCACCTGCAAGCACCAACAATGGCCCCTGAACATATTTCATGGCCTCAAGTTGCTTGTCATTAAGTTGACTGGCAGATGACATGGTTTATACCTCTCTCGTTTCCGAGCCTGATTTTTCGAGCACAATTATAGACATCTCTGTTTTAGAATCCCAATAGTAAATCTAGGGATATGTATAAATTATGATGCCTTACACAAATAGCACGCCGTAGCTTGTCGCCTATTTTGATCTGCAATAAAAAAACCACCCGAAGGTGGCTTTTTTGAAATCAGTAAAAATTACTGTTTAGCATAAATGCTGATTTCTACACGGCGGTTTTGCTCTTTACCAGCAGCAGTCGTGTTTGAAGCAATCGGGTTAGCTGAACCTAAACCTTGTGCATCGATACGGCTACCAGAAATGCCTTGACCAGCTAAATAGTTCTTCACTGATTGAGCACGTGCTTGAGATAATGGGATGTTGATTGAGTCATTACCTGTGTTATCTGTATAACCCGTTACAAGGATCGCACTCTTGTTATCTTCACCTAAAGTCTGCGCTACTTTGTTTAAAGTACCGTAGAAGTTCGGTTTGATGTTCGATTTGTTCGTATCAAACGTAATGCTACCAGGCATGATTAATTGTACAGAACCATCTGGGTTACGGCCTACTTCTACACCAGTACCCGCCATTTGCTCACGTAATTTTTTCTCTTTATTATCGAGATACAAACCACCAGCACTACCAAGAATTGCACCAATTGCCGCAGCACGGTTGTTTTGCTTACTCGTATTTGCGTTACCCTTAGAAACACCATAACCTGCAGCAGCACCGATTAATCCACCTAAAGCTGCTTTATCGTATTCTACGCCACCAATGTTATTACCAGTCGTTTGGCAACCAGAAAGTACCAAGCCAGCCCCTACGAGTGTTGAAATTACTAATGCACGCATTGCGTTGCTCCTGTCTATGTATTTTGTTGTCTGGACAAATGATGAATGAGAAAATGGTGCTAGACCATTGATTTTTTGTTAATAATAAACACTTTATTTGTAGTTTTGTAATATTTTGATGCATTTTACTTGATTCAAGCAACACAATTTCTCCATTGTTATACCTATCTCATAACAAACACAAAATGAGAAATAAATCACAAAATAAAAAACATGCAATTTACAAGCAAACTTGACAAGATCATCTCGACCTTTTACCAATAAAAACCGATGTACGCATTTGAATATATAAAAATGTCAATAACTTAAAATATACAGTTGTATTTCAACATCTGTTGTTTATAGTTGGAACATCTCTTTTTCAAACATATGCACTCAAGGTTCGATTTATGGCTACCGCTAATAAAAAAGCATCCCTATTGCAAAAAGTCAGTAAAGGATTAACCGTTAGTTCTGTGATTACAGGCAGTACCTTCTTTCATGGACCACCAGTACTTGCTTTAGGCCTCACCAAATTATTTAAACAATCTGCAAAAGTAGATGAAACAAATATTCAAATTACCAACAGTTGGTTAGGGGTAAATAACTGGTTAATTGATCATGTTCTGCCAAATTTACAATGGGACATCAGTATTGATGAACAACTTGATCTGAATTTGCAGGGGCGATACTTAATGATGTGTAATCATCAAAGTTGGGTCGATACCACTGTGAATCAGTATTTCGGTTTAACCCGTATGCCATTGACTCGCTTCTTTACCAAGTGGGAACTTATTTTTATTCCTTTTGTGGGACAAGCTTTCAAAATTTTGGGCTTCCCAATGATGAAGCGTCACAGCAAAGAACAAATTGCCAAAAATCCAGAGCTAAAATCACGCGATATGCTGGAAGCGCGTAAAGCCTGTGAACAGTTACTTAGCCAACCTTTTACCTTATTAAATTATTTAGAAGGCACTCGCTTTACTGCTGAAAAACATGCTGCACAGCAATCCCCTTTTCAAAACCTCCTCAAACCCAAAGCGGGTGGTTTGGCCTTGGCGCTCAGTATTCTGGGGGATCAAATTGATGCATTAGTCGATATGACAATTGTGTATCCTGATGGCGCACCCGGTTATGGCGAATTCTGGTTGGGGGATGTGTCACGTATTGCTGTCGATTTGCGTAAAATAGAAATTCCAGACTGGGTACTCGGCGGTAATTATGAGGATGACCCTGTCTATCGTGAACGTTTCCAAAAATGGGTTGATCAAATCTGGACTGAAAAAGATCAGCTGATTTCACAAATGAAAGCAAAATATAATTAATATTCTCATCAGGAATTGAGTAAAGACATGACCCAGCAGGACTCAGGACAAAACTCTAAATATAACTATGTCAATCCGAACAGTGTGTTTTTTAAGCTGTTCCTCGTCTATGACATTTTCATGGTGTTTATTATTGTTTTTAACTTGTTCTGCTTAGGTATGAACTTTTTCCTGATGAGTAATATCGGGGCGTGGTTTTTTAATTTTATCCATCTCTCCAGTGTGCTGGATTTTTATCGTACCCATTTACACCCTTGGGTGATTACCACTGAAGCATGGTTCATTATCTTTTTGATTGTTGAACTGGTTGTGCGCTGGATCATCTCAATTGCACAAAAACATCATGCCCGTTGGTGGTTTTTCCCCTTTATTCACTGGTATGAAATCTTAGCCATCATTCCGCATCTACGTTTCCTGCGTTTATTCCGTGCAGGAATTATCGCTTATCGACTCCATGAACTCGGTTATAAGGTTGTGCCAGATGGCATTCGTATCAAAGCTCTATTCTATTATCGTGTGGTGATGGAAGAGCTGTCTGATCGTGTCGTCATTACCGTGATTGATGGCATTCGACACGAATTGCAAACCAGCTCTAGTCATAAAAAAATTATTCATGATCTGGTTGATCATCATCGGCAACTGTTTACTGTGACGCTGACTTCAATGTTGCAAGAATCTTTGGCGACAGCCTTACAACAACAGCAACCCATGATCACTCAAAAAGTCGGTGTTATTGTCAATCAAGCCATTGAAGATACCCCAGAACTGACCCAATTGTTGCGTCTGATCCCGATTGTAGGCAGCCGTATCGAACAACAAATACAAAGTATTGGGCAACGATTGGGTGAAAATATCAGTGCAGGCCTCATCGAACCCTTTACAGCAGGTTCCGTACAAAAGCCGAATGAAAATTACCAATATATTGCACAACAGGTCAGTGAGCTGAATATCGACAATCAGTACTTAGAAGAATTGGTCGAATCTGTCGTATTTGAAAGCCTCGAAGCAATTCGAAAACAGGTAAAAGTCAAACAATGGCAGCAAACTTTGCAAGAATCTGATCAATTGGATAAAAAAGCAGAATGATTACAAGAAAAATTACCAATCAAGCTAGAGAATTCGTGTAATTTGTTCTAGCATTTGCTTTTATTTACAACACGCTTCAACACAATAGAGCGCTTAAAAAGCCCTGAAGGATAAATTATGGCTGATATACGGATTACGGGCAGAATGGTGAATTTTAGTCGACTGACTTTCGACACAAATGACCATAATGCAATCCGACAGCAACTTAGCGATACACTGAATGAAGGTTCTTATATCGGTACACTCGTCATTATTGATAGTACCGTTGAACAAGAGCTGATTGCGTTAATTCAGCTTTTAATTGATTTAGGTTTACAACCGATGGCCGTCATTGATGGCATTTTGGGTGATGAAGCTCGGGCGATTCAATTCCCTGTTCTCCCTGCCGATCAGCCCTTACAGCGCATCAAGGCATCCAAAGAACAAGTGGTTGATCATGCTCCTGTAAAAACAGCGGATAATGCTGCAATACAAACACCACAAAAAAATACATCGAATGCATATATCACCTCTTATCATGATGAGATTTTGCGGACAGGCCAATGTTTGGTCCAAGATCAAGGCGATATTATCTTAAATGCGGGTATGAATAGTGGATCAGAAGTGATTGCATCTGGAAATATTCACATTTATGGCAATGCTCGTGGTAGAGTCATTGCAGGCGCAGGCGGGCAAACTGCGGCACGTATTTTCTGCCATTCGCTCGAAGCAGAATTAATCTCTATTGCAGGGACTTATTGTGTAGCAGATGATATTCCCAAAGATATGATCAAAAAGCCTGTACATATTTATTTAAATAACAAGCAAGAACTTGAATTTGAAGCCTTGCAGTTTTAATTTATTTAATTGAGTTTTAAAAGCACCAAATAAGCCCTTTTAGGGGCGTATGACCATAAATAGGAGTGGATTCGGTGGCCAAAATTGTTGTCGTAACGTCAGGCAAAGGTGGTGTAGGTAAAACTACAACAAGCGCATCTTTTGCAACAGGTTTAGCCCTACGTGGTCATAAAACTGTTGTGATTGATTTCGATGTAGGTTTACGTAATCTAGATTTGATCATGGGCTGCGAACGCCGCGTAGTTTATGATTTCGTTAATGTTATTAATAATGAAGCACGTTTACAGCAAGCGCTGATCCGTGATAAAGAGATTGAAAACTTATACATTCTCCCTGCATCACAAACCCGTGATAAAGATGCCTTGAGCGATGAAGGTGTTGCACGTGTCATTGATGAACTTTCTCAAGAGTTTGATTATATTATCTGCGACTCTCCTGCGGGTATTGAACGTGGTGCGATTTTAGCAATGTATCATGCTGATGAAGCCATCATTGTAACTAACCCTGAAATTTCATCTGTACGTGACTCAGATCGTATTATTGGTATGCTGGACAGCAAGACCAAAAAAGTTGAACAAAACGAAGGTCGTATCCGTAAGCACTTATGTATTACACGTTTTAACCCAGAACGTGCTGATAAACAAGAAATGCTTACAATCGATGATATTTCGAAAGATATTTTACGTGTGCCAACTTTGGGTGTTATCCCTGAGTGTCCGAGCGTACTTCAAGCATCAAACGAAGGTAAACCAGTGATTCTGTATACAGAAGAAAAAGCTGGCCAAGCTTATGATGACTTAGTGGCTCGCTTCCTTGGCGAAGACCGTCCTTATCGACACATTGCAGTACAGCCAAAAGGTTGGTTAGCTAGACTATTTGGAGCGTAATTATGGCAGGATTCTGGAGTAAACTTTTTAGCAGTGATGAAAAGCCATCAAGTGCACAAACTGCCAAAGATCGTTTAAAGGTAATTGTTGCCTCTGAACAAGGTTTAGGCCGTCGCCTAGGCCAAGACAAAATCGACCAGATGAAAAAAGAAATCATGCAGGTGGTGAGTCGTTATGTTCGTGGTGTGGATGAACAGCATATTCAAATGCAGGTTCGTTCAGAAGCAAATATCGAAATGTTAGAAATGAATATCAATTTACCTGAAGATCGATAGAAGTTTTTTCATTAGCGATTTTTCGCAAATAAAGGCAGAATACGCGGGTGGATTTGGAAAGTAGGACTTTCCCCACTTCAAGTATTTTGCCTTTATTATTTTATAAGACTGAGGAGATTGTCATGGCATTATCACAGCCAGCAACTTTCAATGAAGAGTGGTCAGATGAGCGTGTGTTTGCCTACCTTAACCAACTTCCTCCAACTGGCGTAAATGCTGACTTTCATGTGCTCTATCATGCATTCAAACATATGCGTCCAAATGATTATGAACGCTTAATTATCCAGTTTTTGGCTGATGGTCGTGATCTCAATGCGACCAATCCAGAAGGTCAACGCATTCATGATGTGATTGCTCAATTTCCACGTCAAAAAGATGGTTTCTTAGAAGTTTTAGCAAAATTTGCTTAATCTCTTCTTCAATAAAGCCACTGAATACCAATAAAAAAAGCCTCTATCAATAGAGGCTTTTTTTAGCAGATAATTTTAAACCAGAATATCTCGCTTACCATTGGCGCCCATTGAGCTGACAATGCCATTCTCTTCCATTTGGTCGATAATACGAGCGGCACGGTTATAGCCCAAGCTAAATTTACGCTGTAGCGATGAAGTCGATGCTTTACGTGTCTCTAAAACGAACGATACACATTGATCATACAGCGCATCACGACTTGGATCACCATCCCCATCTTCAAAACCACGTGAGCTTGGCTCCTCATCAAATGGCGTCAGGATTTCATCAACATAATCCGGCTCACCACGTTCACGCCAAGCATCACAAATACGGTTCACTTCATCATCGCTAATAAAGGCACCATGCACACGCTCAGGCTCGATTTTACCTGGCCCTAGGAACAACATATCACCATGACCAAGTAAGTCTTCTGCACCACCTGCATCGAGAATGGTACGTGAGTCAATTTTACTGTTTACACGTAATGCAACACGGGTTGGAATATTGGCTTTAATTAAACCTGTAATTACGTCGACCGATGGACGTTGTGTTGCTAGCAGTAAATGAATTCCTGCTGCACGCGATTTCTGCGCTAAACGAGTAATCATTTCTTCGGCTTTTTTACCGACTTGCATGATCATGTCAGCAAACTCATCGGCAACAATCACAATCGATGGTAATGGCGCTAAACGTGGTGCACGCTCACCGACAACCGAATCACTGGCTTTCCATGTTGGATCAATGAGATCTTCACCATTGGCAATCGCCTCTTCGACCTTACGGTTATAGTCACTGAGTTTACGAATTTTCAGGAAGGACATCAGCTTATAACGACGTTCCATTTCATTGACACACCAGTTTAAAGCACTGACTGCATCTTTCATGTCCGTGACAACAGGCGTTAACAAGTGTGGAATATCATTATAGTTGGCTAATTCAAGCTGTTTTGGATCGATCAAAATCAAGCGTAACTGGTCTGGTGTATATTTCAGTAACATCGATAAAATCATCGAGTTCACTGCAACCGACTTACCAGAACCCGTGGTCCCCGCAACCAGCATATGTGGTGCTTTACCAAGGTCAGTAATGACAGGATTACCTGAAATGTCTTTACCCATCGCCATAGAGAGCAAACCCGCAGGGTCTTCAAAAGCTGGCGTTTTCAATAACTCAATCAACCGCACCATTTCACGGCTACTATTCGGTACTTCAATTCCGATATATGGTTTTCCTGCAATCACTTCAACCACACGAACCGAAGCCATCGACATTGAACGCGCCAAATCACGTGAAATATTGGTCACTTTAGAGGCTTTAACACCCGGTGCAAGATCGAGTTCAAAGCGTGTTACTACTGGTCCCGGCTGGGCTTCGACCACCTGAGCCTTCACATTAAACTCTTGTAGTTTGATCTCTAACAGCTCAGAAAGACGTGCTAATTGCTCAGCGGTAAAATTGACCTTTTTGTTTGGATCAACTTCATCCAGCAATTCCAGACCGGGTAAAGTCGGTAGATCACGGCGTTTTTGCGCGACTTGCATGGCGCGTGACATTGGACGACCAAATGCATCCGTTAAAGGTGCATCCAGATCAAAATCATCTTCAATATCCAAATCTGCATCTGGATCAGCTTTACCTGCCGTTTCTTGCCATGCTTCGATAAAGGCTTCTTTAGACAGAGTTTCTTTTTGTGTTGGTGTTGAAACTTCAATCGGTGCTTTTACAAAAGCAGAGGATTGCGCATAACTGGTCGTTCGTGGTGAAGCCTGTTCACGCTCTTCTTCGACCAGAAGATCACTAAAATCATCTGCTTGCTGCTCAGCTATGCGATGAACATCCTCTTGGATAGGATGTATTGCATTTTGAATCGGTGCAGTTTCTGGCTGTACAGCTGCTGGTCTTGCAGATTCATTAATCAATGCTTCAATATCTGCCTCAAATTCGACCTCAGCAACCTGAGGGACTGAATGCGCCGGAGGCTCTTGCGTAAATGGAGTATGTAAATCTGTCGCTGTCTTACTGTTTGGAACAGCAGCCAACAATTCATCAAAGATTTGATCATCATTCCAATCTAGATTGCTGTGACTGGATGTCTGCGTTGCGGTTGCCACATGTGCGGTAGATGCATACTGTGCTGGAGCATGAGGAGCGTCATCCGCAGCTCTTAATAATGCATCGATTTCCTGTTTATGGCTCGCATCATCACGCTGTAAAGCACGCCATACTTCACCTGTTTGAACCAAACGTTGGCTTTCGGTTTCAAACTGATGGGCACGTTGTAAAGTCTGTTCAAAATCTTCAATCTGCTCAGTTTGTACTGGCTGACTACCTTGTTGCTGTTCTTTTGCAAGCACATCGGCAAACAGTTTTTCAGCCATCAACTGATGATGTGAATCATCAATTTTAATCAGTTTTGCTTGAACTTGATTCGCTTTAGCTTCACTCGTATCTGCTACAAGATCAGACTCAGTTTGTACTTTGTTCTTAATTGCAGGTGTATCAGCAGCGGCTAATTGCTCAGTCAGATCATACGCAGATTCATTCTGAGGCACATTTTTATAAAATAAATCTTGTAAATAAGCAGGCGTATTTTTCAATGTAGCCCACGTTTTGTTCCACTGAATGCCAAAGGCTAAAGTCAGTAATAAGATACTAAAAGCCAATAAGAATAAAGTTGCGCCATAGATGGTTAATAATTGGGATAAACTCTGCCCCAACTCATAACCAATAATACCACCCGCTGCATTATCCAAAGTATCTGCAGGTGTATTCCAATGCAGATACAACAAACTAGAAATGGACAGGATCAAGAAAAACTGTGCAGCATAACGAAATGGGCGGTTTAAAAAGCTTCTTGGCCACCAGACTTGAATGGCTTCAATAAACAAGAACAGTGGAATCAGCAAACTTGCCCATCCCAAGAAACCAAACAGTAAATCTGCGATCCAAGCGCCTGCTACACCGCTGGCGTTTGAAACCTGCTGGGTATCACTGGAAATATGCATCCAGCCCGGATCAAATGGTGTATAGGTTACTGTGGCAAGAAATAAATAAATGCCAAAAGAAATCAAAAATAATGTCATTAAAAAGCGTTGTGCATAAACACTTGACACCGCAGTCATATACAGTCCTGTAACCCAATTCGTTATTTGTTAGTATCTTTCAAGGCCTAAAATGCCTTAATCAATAAGTTTTATATTATGCACTCGTTCTTACAAAAAAGATGCACGATTGTTTACTGTTGTTGTTAACATCCTGCTCGGATATAGCTCAATTCGATTGAGTTAATCAATATTATCCCGATGGATTTAAACCACTCCGCTCTGGATTCACGTATAATTTTAGCAGTTTTGATATAAAAAGGATGTTCTTTAATGAGCGCTCGTCACTCACGGTTAATTATTTTGGGTTCTGGTCCTGCAGGCTATAGCGCAGCAGTCTATGCTGCACGTGCTAACCTCAAGCCAACACTGATTGCGGGTTTGCAACTCGGTGGTCAATTAACAACGACCACTGAAGTTGACAACTGGCCAGGTGACCCAGAAGGATTAACTGGTCCTGTGCTTATGGAACGTATGCAAGCTCATGCAGAACGTTTCGGTACAGAAATTGTCTACGATCATATCAATGAAGTAGATCTTAAAACTCGTCCATTCGTACTCAAAGGCGATATGGAAGAGTACACGTGTGATGCGTTGATTATTGCAACAGGTGCAACTGCACAATACCTAGGTCTTGAATCTGAAGCTGCGTTTATGGGCCAAGGTGTAAGCGCATGTGCAACCTGTGATGGTTTCTTCTATAAGAACCAAAATGTCATGGTTGTGGGTGGTGGTAACACAGCAGTTGAAGAAGCACTTTATCTGTCTAATATTGCAGCGCATGTGACCCTTGTTCACCGTCGTGACAGCTTACGTTCTGAAAAGATTTTACAAGACCATCTTTTTGCCAAAGAAAAAGAAGGCAAAATCAGTATTATCTGGAACCATCAAGTAGATGAAGTATTGGGTGACAAAACAGGCGTAACGGCTGTTCGTATCCAATCAACCCAAGATTCAAGCACGCAAGATGTGCAAGTTCAAGGCTTGTTTGTTGCGATCGGACATAAACCGAATACAGGCATGTTTGATGGCCAGTTAAATCTGCGTGATGGCTATATCCAAGTGCATAGCGGCACTGCGGGTAATGCAACTGCTGCCTCTATTGAAGGCGTATTTGCTGCAGGTGATGTGGCAGATAGTATCTATCGCCAAGCGATTACTTCAGCGGGCTCAGGCTGTATGGCAGCATTAGATGCAGAGAAATATCTCGATAATCTAAACTAATTAGGCCAATATTGAAAAACCACCAATCTTTGGTGGTTTTTTTTTGCGAGTATCCATACAATCGAAAAATTGACGGCTTTTTAAACATATCAACAATCAGTCTATAGGATATATCAATGACAACGACCTGGACGAATGGCTACCAAACTGAAGTAAATTATACCTACGGTTATTATCGAGACCTCAGCCCGAATTTCCAAAAGTTTTGCTTACTTTTAAATGGCATCGATAGTCCAGATTTTCAGGAAAATCATAATCATTGTGAACTTGGCTTTGGTCAAGGTGTCAGTATTAATATTCACGCCACCTGTAATGAAGCGGCATTCTACGGTACAGACTTCAATCCAGCACATGCAGCACATGCCAATCAACTGGCTGAGCAGAGCAAAACCGAACATTACTTCTATGATGATAGTTTTGAAGAGTTGCTTAATCGTTCTGATCTTCCGATGTTTGATTCGATCAGCCTACACGGGATTTGGAGCTGGATCAGCTATGAAAATCAGCACATTATTCTCAAATTTATTCGTAAATTCTTAAAACCCAATGGTATTGTCTATATCAGCTATAACTGCGTTACTGGTTGGGCAGCGAATATGCCAATTCGCGAACTGTTCCATAGCCATTTTAAGTTTAATAGCAAAAGTACCAATCCTCTGCAAAAGGTCAATGAAGCCCTCACCTTCAGTGAAGACTTACTTAAGCAAAATCCAATTTTTGCGCAACGTAATCCCAATGCCGTACAAAAAGTCGCTGATTTAAAACAGCAAAATCCAAACTACTTGATTCATGAATATCTCAATCAAGATTGGCAATGTTTTTCCTTCCAGCAAATTGTGCGTATTCTGGATGAAATCAAACTGTCCTATGCAGGTTCAACCGATTTAAATACACACCTCGATAACATCAATTTTTCAGAACAGCACCAAGCTTTTTTGAATGCCATTGAGCACCCTATTTTTAAAGAACAATGCCGCGACTATTTTGCTAACACGCAATTTAGACGAGACTTGTTTATTCGAGGTAAAAATAACTTAACCCCATTACAGGCACAAGAACGACTGCGCAACACGGCCTTTGTGTTACTTACAGCCAAGGAACAACTACCAACCAGTATCAGTGGGTTATTAGGCACCTTTAATTTAATTGAAGAAATTTATCTGCCCATTGGCGATAAATTTGCAAAGGAAAACTATCAACCACTGACCATTTTTGAACTGGAACAAAGTTTGCCAGATCTCAACTATGCAAAAATTCTCAATGCTTTAGTCATTCTATCGCACCTTGGTTTAGCTCAACCGTGTCAAAACTTAGACCCGAAGCAACAAACTTTAGAGCAATCCCAACGTTTAAATCACTACTTATTAAAGCAAGCGAGTTTTCATCAAAACTATAATGTCCTGATTAGCCCAATTACAGGAATCGGTATTCCAACTGAGCATTTCCATCAACTGTTCTATCGTGCACATTTCATTGATGGTTTAGCATCAGCGAGTGAATTTGCGCAATATGTACAGGATGCAATCAGCCAACTCAATTGGTTAGTCTTGGACAGCGAAGGTAAAACCGTATCAGACAAAGAAAAAAGTCTTGAAATTATTCAAACTAAAGCACAACTTTTCCTCGACAGTAAAAAATTAGAAATTGCTAAACATTTACGTTTGTTTGATTAATCTCGTATAGGGAATGGCTCTGCCAATGATTGCCATTCCCTATAACTTCAGTTAGCTTAGAATTAATCTTATTAATTTTTTATGCTATGCAACAACTCCCACCCTCGCAATATATTTTCCCGAATCCAATCGAAGCTGATCCTGAAGGACAAGGATTTATTTGTATTGGTGCAGACCTCTCCCCTTCTACTTTATTTGAAGCCTACACACATGGGCTGTTCCCTTGGTTCAATGAAGACGAGCCAATTTGCTGGTGGAGTCCTGAACCGCGATGCATTATCGAACCACATGCTTACAAACCAAGTAAATCTTTAATTCGAAATATGAAAAAGCATGATTATCGAATTACCATTAACAATGCTTTTGAAGACGTGATTCGTTCTTGTTCATTGCCTCGGAGCTATGCCAATGAAACCTGGATTAGTGAAGATATCATCGAAGGCTATTGCGCATTATTCCAAGCGGGTTATGCTTATAGTATTGAAGTCTGGCAGCAGGATAAATTGGTTGGCGGACTCTATGGTGTCAGCGTTGGCAAAGGCTGCTTTGGAGAGTCGATGTTTAGTACTGAAACTGACGTTTCTAAAATGGCTTTCTATACTTTAATGCTGATTGGACAAGAAAATCAGTTGCCATGGATTGATTGCCAATTGGTCAATGATCACCTTTTAAGCCTCGGTGCGAGTACACTTTCTCGCCAAGCCTACCTTAAATCGTTACAAGATGTAATTATTGCCCCCTCTATCAATTGGAAAAGTTATCAAGAACGTGTATTTTCAAGTAAAACAATAGCAGTTTTTGCAAAATTAGACGGTTAACGGATTAACACCTTGGAGGGACAGATTAATGAAATCATATCAACCCAAGTCCCTTTTAAATGACTTACAGTACTATATTACGCCACCGCACGACTGCAGTTATCTTGATAACAAATCAGCCCGAATGGTGTTCCTAGATCCAATTCACCGTATCGATGTGGTGACGTTGTCAGAACTTTCTCGTGTTGGTTTTCGTCGTAGTGGTGATTTTGTCTATCGCCCTGAATGTCACTTATGTCGCCAATGCTTATCTTGCCGTGTTCCCGTTCAAGAATTTAAAATGAACAGCAGCCAAAAAAAGGCATGGAAACGCAATCAAGATTTGCAAATGAGTATTTTGCCGACCTCGCAAGCCACTCAACAACACTACGACTTATATGAACGTTATATCAATGAACGTCACTCAGATGGTGATATGTACCCTGCCAGTCTAGATCAGTTTGAAAAATTTCTGGTACATAGCTGCACAGAAAGTTTCTTTATTGAACTTTGGAAAGACCAAAAACTGATTGGTGTTTCAACCTGTGATTTGATGGACGATGGGCTGTCAGCAGTCTATACCTTCTTTGATCCAGATGAACAACGCCGTTCTTTAGGTGTGTTTGCGATCCTTAAACAAATCGAATATGTACGCACACTCAACCTAGACTATTTATACCTAGGCTACTGGGTGCCACATTCACCCAAAATGAATTATAAATCGCAATATACGCCACTCGAATTATTGCTTGATGGGCAATGGCGTCGACTTAATCGTCCACTCTCTGAAAATGAAATCCATCAACTTGGAAATTCATTGATGAGTACGCTGCCTTCTGAGTGGAATAATTTAATTATTAAATAATTTAAATTTGATAATTTTTTCGACTATTTGATACACGCAAGTGTCATTCACAACCTGAGCAAGTTAAAGCGATTATAGCTTTAGCGCAGCGCAAGACAAACGAAGTGCGTAGTTTATACTAAGCAAAGTTTTTCGCCTTGCGGTGAACTTTGATCAAGTAGTGCAAGAAAGATGGTTTGCCCTTGCGGAGCTTTCGCTCCTCATACCGAAACAAAAGTAGGGCGAACCGCAGGTTTATCATGAAATTGGATAATTAACCTGAATGACTCCGTTACAACAAATACTTTTTAA
The DNA here is from genome assembly GCF_022808535.1 of Acinetobacter sp. NIPH1876. Classification (NCBI taxonomy): domain Bacteria; kingdom Pseudomonadati; phylum Pseudomonadota; class Gammaproteobacteria; order Moraxellales; family Moraxellaceae; genus Acinetobacter; species Acinetobacter sp. NIPH1876. The sequence continues at coordinate 3,074 of NZ_JALGBR010000005.1, read as the reverse complement.
TATTTTAGAATATATGTCTGAGTCAAACTTAAATTGCATAAATTTATTGAAATAACGCTGCAAAATCATCAGTGCATGTTTTGACCATAATCACGGCATGCTCTCTTGAACCATCGGGGTTTGGATAATAATTTTTACGTAAGTCAATTTGATGAAAACCTGTTTTTTCATACAAACGAATCGCAGCTGCATTACTTTCACGAACTTCTAAAAAAATCTGAATTGGATTGTTTTTTAATTGCTGGATTGAGCTTTCTAATAATTCATAACCCAGTCCTTTACCCTGTTGGCTTGGGTGAATCGCCATCAACAATAAATTTGCTTCATCCAAAACGGGCTGCAGAATACAGAATCCCACCACTTGATTGGCTTGTTCATACACCGTACATTGATACGAGGCGAAAGACTCCTGAAACTGCTGCTTTGACCAGGGATGGGTTTGCACCAATCGCTCAATCCCCGCCACACTTTCTAAGTCATTTTCTTGCATCAATCGAATCACGATCTATCACTCTATAAAATACTGGTGCAGATTATCAGCAATTTAAAGCAAAATTTGAATAAAAAAATGGGCAGTTTTGACTGCCCATTGAAGTTAACTTAGATTAAAACCCAATTCAGCACGCCATTTATTCAAAAGTGCTGTGGTATCTTCATCATTCGGATGAAATTTCGGTCTTAAAAAATCTAACAAGGTCGGGATTTGGCGGGTCATAAAACCTTTATAGCCATACATAAATTTGATCATGTATTTGGTATCACGCCATGTCAATTTGCCATCTGTTTGTAGAAGCTTGGCGGTAAAATAAGATTGGGTAATAAAGATGAGCCCCATTGCAATAACTAAGGCCAATGAACGCATAAAATACGCTTTAGGGCCTTGACCATACATCGCTTCATAGACATCAAAAGCAACCGCTTTATGCTCGTTTTCTTCAACTGCATGCCACATCCATAAATGGTACATGGTTTCATCCATAAACATCGCTTGAATGTCTGGATTACTTAATAGTTCTTCTGCAATGGTTGAAGTAAAGTGCTCCAAGGCACAGGTTCCCGTCAAACCAATCATTTCTTTGGTGAAACCGAAAGGTTTTAAGAGTTTTGCTGTCATTCCAATGGTACGGTTGATTAAACGACCTGTTTGCCCTTCCATTTTACGAACATCGTAACCATAGGCCTCCGCTGAAGCATTAAATGCAAGATGCTCTTTTGAATGCATGGCTTCTTGACCAATAAAGGCACTGATCTCTTTCTGAAGTCGCTCATCTGCGAGTTTGGGATCATTCCGTACTGCACGGGTGCTGTTCACAAAGAATTGCTCACCTTCTGGAAACAGTGCCGAAAGCGCAGTCATAAAATGAGTTAAAGCAGCATCACCATTGGCCCAATAACGTGGCACCTCACCAAATTCAAAATCCATTCGGCGTACAGGGAAACTGGCGCCAGCTCGGTTTGAAATATTGACTTTAGCATTCATACCCTGTTCTCCTATCCGATGAATATTTTTCATTGATCGTATTCCATACTTTATTTATACGCTCTTTTCAGTGCATGAAATAAGTGCAGATAAGGTCAGAAAAGCATCATCTTAGGACATGTCAGCTTGCTCAAAATTCTGTATGAAATGAAAGATTAAAATAAAAAAGGGACAATACTTATTGTCCCTTTTCAGGAATTACGAGGCTAAAATAAACAGCGTTTACAGACCTAATTTTGCCTTCCAATCTTGCAATAATTGTACGGTATCTAAATCATTTGGATGGAAACCAGGCTTGAAGTAGGCCAACATTTCACCCGCCATTCCAGAGATAATTCCTTTCGACGGACTATAGGCGTATTCATAAATCATACCGAGCTCTTTGAAATTTAATTTTCCATCATCTTTCAATAATTTCAATACGAATGAAGATTGAGTCAAGAAAATTGCAACCATCGAAACGACCAGTGCAGTATTGCGTAATGCGTAGGCTTTTACACCACGACCAAAAATTTCTTCATACACATCATAAGCAACCGCCTTATGTTCATTTTCTTCTACTGCATGCCATAACCACATATATTCCATGGTCTTGTCTTGCATTAACTCTTGAATATGCGGATTACGCAATAATTCTGATGCAATGGTTGCAGTAAAATGTTCGAGTGCTGTAGTTGCAGTCAAATCGACCATTTCTTGCGTCATGCCAAATGGCTTAACCAATTTAGCAAATAATTTACGGCCTGTTTGAATCACGACACCTGTTCTTCGTTCAAGTGTTTCGACATCATGACCATATTTCTGAGCTGAAGCATTAAAGTTGACATGCTCTTGGGTATGCATCGCCTCTTGACCAATAAAAGCACTGATTTCTTTTTGCAGTTTTTCATTGTCTTTAATGGCTGGGTGATAACGTACAGCACGCACTGAATCGATAAAGAGTTTTTCACCATCTGGAAATAGTGCAGATAAACCTGTCATAAAATGAGTTAATCCAGCAGAACCACTGACCCAATATTCAGGAACTTCATTAAAATCAAAATTCATACGACGTACTGGGAAACTTGCACCTGCACGATTCGAAACATTCACTTTAGCATTCATGCTGCCTACTCCTTTTCAGTGGAATATCTCCACTGAGCACTTTTGTTCGTTTTCTTGAGTTTTATATTACGGTTTTATGCGAATCAATTAAGTGCAGTTTAGGACAGCGTAGTATCAGTTTAGGACATGAGGAGAAAAATTTAATTAAGTATTAAATTTTTCGACGCAAGAGAAAAAGAAAATAAGTAAGACTAATTCTCGATGCAAGAGAAAAAAGAAAATCAATGAAACAACTTTTCTGACGTAAAAGGAAATTTTAACTGAATATTAGATTTTAGATATAAGAAAAGAAATACAAAACCACAGATATAAAAAAACACCCCAGAGGGGTGTTTTTTATCACTCTAAGCGATTATGCAGTTACTTTAGCAACAACACCAGCGCCTACAGTACGACCACCTTCACGGATCGCAAAACGTAGACCTGGGTCCATTGCGATCGGGTGGATTAACTCTACTGACATCTCAACGTTGTCACCAGGCATTACCAT
>NZ_JALGBR010000040.1:0-2813 GCF_022808535.1 Acinetobacter sp. NIPH1876 | reverse complement strand
GCTTACACCATTAGAGAAATTTGCTCAGCTTGTTGATTATCATAAGACTTTTCAAACTGTCGCACCTCATGTTTGAATTCGCCCTAATATAAAAGCTTATTTTCAATAAAAAACACATCATAATACCCCCTTGCCTTTTAACCACAAAAATATTGAAGTTATTATTTAGAAGCAATTAATAGAAAAATAAACAAATCTTTTTTAAACAAGCTACTAATAAAAATATCTCCATCGAAAATAAAGTATAAAAATTCAAAAACCATTTAATAAAGTATCAATAGAGTTAAAATACATATAGCTTACTTTTAATTTTAAAGAGGAATACAAGAAATAATTTCTTGTATTCCTGTTATAAGATTGGGAGAACCAAGTTGATAATTTCACCCATTTCTTTGGATCTATTAATTTAAGTTTCGACTTTACTTATTTGAGCTTAGCCATTTGGTCGAGTCACAATCGGGAAAATTGAATCTGGACGTTTAAACATTGCAAAGAATTTTCCAATTTTCAGTGGATTACCTTTGACTTTACTGTCTTTAGAAAGCAGGACTTTTACCCCTTCTATTTGACCTGTAATCATTTTTAGATATAAGGGCTTGGTTAAGGTTAATGTAGGGCAATCCAATGCCAAATCTTTACTTTCATCATAACGCTTAAACTGCATGACTGAGTTTTCAACCCATAATGAAAAATGCTCTTTGGTATCCGACAAAACCAGATTGATACACTGGTTTTCATTTTTTAAATTTTCCACATCTAAATTTGTCGCCATAGCTTCAAGAAATCTTTCAGTTGGTGTATGAATCAATAAATCACTCGGATCAGAAGTATTTTGTAGGGGTACATTATTTTGTAGCTCTTGAGCGCCCACCAAAAAGAAATTACGCCAAGTTGAAGCCTCAGCAGCATAGCCCAATTGACGATAAGTATTCGCCAATAAGTCTTTTGCTTGTTGGTTTTGAGGGTTATTCAACACAATATGTTTTAAAATCTCGGCAGCCCATCTATAGTCAGCTTGAGCGTAGGCATCCCGCGCATTTTTCAATGCATTGTTCTCCCCACCTGCTAACTCAATATATTTTTTTGCAACAGCTTTAGGGGGTAATGGATCTAAATTGGAAGGATGGGCATCGAACCATCCCATATAATATTGGTATACTGCTTTTACATTATGTTTTAGGGTTCCATAATAGCCATGAGCATATAGTTTTTGATCAAGTGCCGCTGGAAGCTTAATTTTTTCGGCAATTTCAGCGCCATTAAAACCAGAGTTCATATATCTCACCGTCTGATCATGCGTGAACTTATAAACATCTCGCTGGGTTTTAATAAAATCTTGAATATTGTCATTGCCCCAGACAGGCCAATGATGCTGTGCAATCAATACATCGGATGCTTTGGCATGCTGCATTGCTTGGTCTAGATAGCCCACCCATTTTAAGGCATCACGGACTTTAGCACCCCGAAGGGTATAAAGATTATGCATGGTATGAGATAGAATTTCTGCGCCGTTATAAAGTTTCAATGATGGGATAGAGAACGTTAATTCTGCTGGTGCTTCTGAACCCGGCACGTTATAAAACACAAAATCCAAGCCATCAACCGTCATTTTCTGTTCTGGTTGAGTGATCAGTTGTGTAGGCTCAAGGATGCCCATTTTTCCCACAGCAACAGCCTTACCTAAACCTGTATCCACCAATCCTTCCGCATTTTTAGGTAGAAAAGTTCCATACATATAAGTCGCACGACGTATCATGGCTGAACCTGCCATCACATTTTCACTGGTCGCTTCTTCCATAAAGCCTTTTGGCGCAATAATTGGAGTTTTTCTAGCGTTAATTTCTTCGCTAGAAAGAACGCCTAATGCACCACCAAAATGATCGATATGGCTATGGGTAAAGATAATGGCTGAAATTTTTTGCTCACCTAAATGCTGTCTAGCAAATTTAAGTGCTGCTTCAGCCGTTTCTTTAGAGGTTAATGTATCCACAATAATCCAGCCAGTATCACCCTGAATGATGGTCATATTTGCCAAATCAAAACCACGAATTTGCCAAACTCGATCTGTTACTTTAAATAGCCCAACATTGTTGTTTAATTTTGCTTGTCGCCATAGAGTGGGATTAACGGTATTTGGTGCTTGATCTTGTAAAAAACTAAATGCATCAAAATCCCAGATAACATTGCCTTTCTCACTTTTAATTTGACCTGTTGGCTTGGCAATAAAGCCCTTTTGAGCCTGATTAAACTCAGTCATATCCTCTAAGTTATACTTCGCCTTATATGTATTATTTGATTCAATGACCGCTTTTTCTACTACAGTATTTGCTGCAAAAACAGAAAATGGCAGAATAAGCATCAATGAAACTGTTAAAAACTTAATTTTCATCTTCTTTCCTTTTTTTAAATAGAGGTGGTCCCACATGTTTGAACAACTAAAAGCTTATTTATAAGTGATACTCTGCTCTAGTTAAGCTACCTTATTTTGTTGTGGTAGCTGGTCATAGTAAAACTCATCTGGAGTCATTTTGTCCAGACTCGAATGAGGTCGTTTCAAATTATAAAATTCAAAATATGCGTTTAATTGCTTCTTCGCATCCAAAACATTGCTGTAGGCTTTGAGATACACCTCTTCATATTTAACGCTCCGCCATAATCGTTCAACCATCACATTATCAACCCATCGACCTTTACCATCCATGCTGATTTGGATGTCATTTGATTTCAATACATGGCAGAGTAAAACTTGAAGTGCGACATAAACCACCTAATTAATTTAAAGGGTTTATGGAGTATATAAAATTGTCATACCA
>NZ_JALGBR010000039.1:0-3482 GCF_022808535.1 Acinetobacter sp. NIPH1876 | reverse complement strand
CCGACCATGGAAAGGATTCATATGCTGCACCTTTAGCTAAAACAGTCTTCAGCTTACCATTCGTGGTTATTTGCAACAGTGCCCAAATACATGCTCGATCCCGATTCTTCTTTTGTTGATTTCCTGATTATAGATTTTGAGTTCAGGATCCAGTTTACAGCGTCTTTTGGCTTTTAACGGCAACAGGCTATTAGGATACACAGCATAAATTCCCAGGTAGCCTTTATCTGCAAGGATAAAAGCTCCTGAAGGAATCTGCTTTAAATTGGTTTGAATAGCTCGAAATCATGCACCGTACCGCGATCAGTGCATAAACTCAGAATTTGCTGAGTTTTATAATGGATGATGGCCTGTACTTTAAAGGTATGGGTCTTTTTCTTGCCACTATAGTTTTTCTTCTGTTTTTTTAGGCCTTTGAATTGGAATTTCTGTGGCATCCAGGATCACCACATTCCAGTCTATGCCTTCGCTTTCGGGCAAATTCTTCGGTAAATTAAACAGCTTGGACTGAATCAGGCAATCTTCAACATGACGTACAATTCTTGAGGCTGTAGGCTCTGAAACTCCATAACTCGTAGCAATGTGAAATAAAGTTCGGTATTCCCGCCAATAGCTCAGACAGAGCAGAACCTGATTCTCCACACTTAACTTGGGTGGTCTGCCTTTAGCTGGAACATGCTTCTGCAATTGCTCAACCATTTAAATAAAAGGTTGACCATGAGATGCCTGTATATCGCTTAAACTGTGTTTCAGAAAGCTTCTTTGAATCAATGTATTTCATCCGCAGATTATGCACGAATGCTAAGAAAATTAGAGTACAAATATCAATCAAAAAGGTGCTCGTTTTTTGATTTATGAAAGAGAGATCTATTATTCAATTATATCTTTTAATGATCAATAGAAAGCCTAGTTTCAAACACATTCTTCAGACACAAACAAATATGATCAAAATAGAGTGATTACTCTATAAAATAATAAAATCAATTACTTAAATCATATTTTATTTTAAAAAAAATACAAATGTGTATTAAAAATAACCATTACTTACATTTTTTTGATTACAAAATATAATGAGTAAATTGCTTCCCATTTCATACATTTTTCATATATAAAAAGTCATACTATTTTTAAGGTTTTTCTAAATCACATTTTATACTTCATAGTTTTTAACATCATTATTAAAGGTGAACCATGCAAAAGAAGAAGCGCACCCCATTAGACGCACAACAGTCCCATCTTTGGATTATTGGTGGTGGTATCGCAGGTATGGCTGCTGCTGCATTTGCAATCCGTGATGCCAAAGTCCCTGCCAAAAATATCCATATTTTAGAAGAACTCGATATTTCAGGTGGTTCGATGGATGGTGGACATACACCGCATGCCGCGCAAGCTTGGGTAACACGTGGTGGGCGAATGCTGACCGATGAAACTTATTTGTGCCTATGGGACTTATTTTCCAGTATTCCATCTTTGGAAAATCCAGACATTTCGGTGCGTGAAGAATGTCGTGAGTTTAATGAAAAAGTGAAAACCCACGCCAATGCACGGTTGATTGATGCCGAACATGTCATTGCGGATGCAGCAAAGCTTGGTCTGAATACGCTACATCGTGCACAGATGCTGCGCCTATTAGCTTCAAAAGAAGAAAAAATTGGCAGTCGCCGCATTGATGAGTTTTTTGATGAAACCTTTTTTGAAACCAATTTCTGGCGCATGTGGCGCACGACTTTCGCTTTTCAAAAATGGCACAGTGCAGCAGAGTTAAGACGCTATTTCTTGCGTTTTATTCAAGAATTGCCACGCATTCATACCTTAGCGGGTGTGAAACGTACCAAGTACAACCAATATGACTCGATGATTCTGCCCCTACAGCGTTGGTTAGTCGCACAAGGCGTCGATGTGCGTTTTGGACACTATGTCACAGATGCAGACTTCATTACCAATGCTGAAACTCAAGAACGCTACGCTTCACGCCTATATGTACAATTGCCTGAAGGCTCAGAGCAAATTAATCTGAAAGCCAATGATTTAGCTATTTTCACTTTAGGCTCTATTACAGCAGACTCACGTTATGGCGGTAATCATGACGTGCCTGCCCTTATTCGTAATCGAGAAGATCATGGCTGGACGCTTTGGGAAACGCTGGCACAAAAAGCCCCAGACTTTGGCCGTCCAATGACTTTTTATGGCAATGTCGATGAACATAAGTGGGAGTCTTTCACTCTGACCATGAAAGATGACGTGCTACTTAAACGTATTATTGACTATACAGGCAATGAACCAGGCACAGGCGCACTCATGACTTGGTATGAGTCGGGTTGGCATTTATCCATCGTGGTTCCTGCACAGCCACACTTTGCCGACTTACCTGAAGGTTTATATACCTTATGGGGCTACGGTTTCCAAATTGACCATATAGGCGATTACATCAAAAAACCAATGTCCGAAGCCACGGGGCAAGAAATCCTAACAGAACTGATTAAACAGCTCGGTTTTGACGACATTTTAGATCATGTTTTGGCAACGACTGATGTTACTACCGCCATGATGCCATACGCCTCTGCCCTATTCGCCTGCCGTAAACCGGGGGATCGTCCACAGGTAATTCCACAAGGCTCACAAAACTTTGCTTTCCTTGGACAGTTTGTGGAAATTGAAGATGACGTGGTCTTTACTGTGGAATATTCAGTTCGTGGGGCGATGCTTGCCATTTATGAATTTTTTGGGGTGGAACGTGAAATCCCTGAAATTTACAACGGTCTACTTGATCCCAAAGTGGGTTTAAAAGCTTTAGAAACAGTGTTCCACTAAGTTTTTAATATATAGCGATAAGAGCACCTTTATGTCGCCACTATTACATAGTTTAATTTAAGCAACGTTTGGATACACGAGTGTGGCAGGGATGCCACACGTTATCCATCATAATAGGGATGTTATGTATGGGTAACAAAGGCTTTTGCTTTCTTTTGGCTTATCAAAAGTAAGGGTATTGCCTACACAAACACCTTTTATACTTTATTGAAAGTTGAGGCCGTGTACGCACCTAATTTTAAATTGGATAAAAAGAAAAATTAGATAAAACTTTATACGTCATTATTGGCGACGATATTCAGCTCCATGTTTCTTGCGTTTCCATTCGCCCTCACCTAGAAACTTCATGCCTGTAGAGTCTACGAGTAGATGCAGTCCATCGCTACTTTTTTGGTAGCTGATTGCAATATCAATATGCTTTTGTCTTCTACAAAGCGTACTGTAATCTGGTGCGGTCCAATTTAATCCGCAAAGTTTAATCAGACTTTGCACAAAGCCAGTGACCATACGTAAAGATAGACGGAATAAGGATTTAATCATTAAGCAGCATTGGATAGCTGCGTCGGAGTAGGTTTGATTTCGCCCTTGTTGGCACTGTTGCAAATAGGCTGACATGATAAGCTAAATATCTTATTTATTTCGAGATACAGCAGATGAATCCCTTCCACGGT
>NZ_JALGBR010000038.1:0-3650 GCF_022808535.1 Acinetobacter sp. NIPH1876 | reverse complement strand
TGTATAAACATGAGCATCTGTTTTAGTACTGCTGTTACCTGCTGCATCAGTAAAGGTTGCTGTCGCATCAATGGTCTTATCTGCATCTGCCAATAAGTCACTGCCTGCAACACTGGCACTCCACGTACCTGTTGCTGTATCTACCGTCGCTGTATAGGTCACACCATTAATCAGCAAAGTAACAACTGTGGTTGCTGCATCTGCTGGAATACCCGTCAACGTTCCTGTCACTGTCACGTTTGATGCAGACTCTGCTGCATTGATAACGTTATCTGCAGTCACAGAATCAATAGTTAAACCTGTACCTGAAACATCTGGTGCTGTTGTATCTGTTGTATAAACATGAGCATCTGTTTTAGTACTGCTGTTACCTGCTGCATCAGTAAAGGTTGCTGTCGCATCAATGGTCTTATCTGAATCCGCCAATAAGTCACTGCCTGCAACACTGGCACTCCACGTACCTGTTGCTATATCTACCGTCGCTGTATAGGTCACACCATTAATCAGCAAAGTAACAACTGTGCTTGCTGCATCTGCCGGGATACCTGTCAACGTTCCTGTCACTGTCACGTTTGATGCAGACTCTGCTGCATTGATAACGTTATCTGCAGTCACAGAATCAATAGTTAAACCTGTACCTGAAACATCTGGTGCTGTTGTATCTGTTGTATAAACATGAGCATCTGTTTTAGTACTGCTGTTACCTGCTGCATCAGTAAAGGTTGCTGTCGCATCAATGGTCTTATCTGAATCCGCCAATAAGTCACTGCCTGCAACACTGGCACTCCACGTACCTGCTGCTGTATCTACTGTCGCTGTATAGGTCACGCCATTAATCAGCAAAGTAACAACTGTGGTTGCTGCATCTGCTGGGATACCCGTCAACGTTCCTGTCACTGTCACGTTTGATACAGACTCTGCTGCATTAATGACGTTATCTGCAGTCACAGAATCAATAGTTAAACCTGTACCTGAAACATCTGGGCCAACTGTATCAACTGTTTCTGTACCTGGTACAGATGGGTTACCTGCTGGGTCTGTTGCTACAGCCGTTACTGTACTGCCATTTGGTAAATTACCTGGATTTGGTGTGGTCCATACCCCTGTGGTTGGATCTGTTGGTACCTGAACTGTACTACCATCTGGGAAGGTCACCGTGACGGTCGAACCTGGTTCTGCAGTCCCTGTAATTGGATCTGTACCATTGATTGGATTAATCTCTGGTGCATTTGGTGCAACGGTATCAACTGTATAAACTTGAGTGTCCGTTACATTGCTGCTATTTCCTGCCGCATCTGTAAACGTAACTTTGGCATCAATGGTCTTATCGCCATCTGCTAATAATCCACTGCCTGGTACACTTACACTCCATGTACCATTCGCTGAATTGACCGTCGCTGTATACGTCACACCATTCACAACAACCGTCACCACAGTGGTCGCTGCATCTGCAGGTACGCCTGTTAATGTGCCTGTTAAGGTTACATTCCCTGCTGACTCTACTGCATTGATGACGTTATCCGCAGTCACTGGATCAATATTCAGTGTTGTACCTGAAACATCTGGCCCAACTGTATCCACAGTCTCTGTGCCTGGTGTAGATGGGTTACCTGCTGGATCTGTTGCTACTGCTGTAACAGTACTGCCGTTTGGTAAATTACCTGGATTTGGTGTGGTCCATTCCCCTGTGGTTGGATCAGTTGGTACTTGAACTGTACTACCATCTGGGAATGTCACCGTCACCGTCGAACCTGGTTCTGCAGTCCCTGTAATTGGGTCTGTGCCATTGATTGGATTAATCTCTGGCGCATTTGGTGCAGTTGTATCAACTGTATACACTTGGGTATCTGTTACATTGCTGCTATTGCCTGCCGCATCTGTAAACGTAACTTTGGCATCAATGGTTTTATCGCCATCAGCCAATAAACCGCTACCTGGCACACTCACACTCCAAGTGCCATTCGCTGAATTGACTGTCGCTGTATAGGTCACACCATTCACTACAACCGTTACCACTGTGGTTGCTGCATCTGCTGGCACGCCTGTCAAGGTTCCAGTTAAGGTTACATTGCCCGCTGATTCTGCCGCATTCAGGACATTGTCTGCTGTCACAGAGTCAATATTGAGGGTTGTACCTGAAACATCTGGGCCAACTGTATCCACCGTTTCTGTACCAGGTACAGATGGGTTACCTGCTGGATCTGTCGCAACCGCAGTTACTGTACCTCCATTTGGTAAGTTACCTGGATTTGGTGTGGTCCATACCCCTGTGCTTGGATCAGTTGGTACTTGAACTGTACTACCATCTGGGAAGGTCACCGTCACCGTCGAACCTGGTTCTGCAGTCCCTGTAATTGGGTCTGTACCATTGATTGGATTAATCTCTGGTGCATTTGGTGCTGTGGTATCAACTGTATACACTTGGGTATCTGTTACATTGCTGCTATTGCCTGCCGCATCTGTAAACGTAACTTTGGCATCAATGGTTTTATCGCCATCAGCCAATAAACCGCTACCTGGCACACTCACACTCCAAGTGCCATTCGCTGAATTGACTGTCGCTGTATAGGTCACACCATTCACTACAACCGTTACCACTGTGGTTGCTGCATCTGCTGGCACGCCTGTCAAGGTTCCAGTTAAGGTTACATTGCCCGCTGATTCTGCCGCATTCAGGACATTGTCTGCAGTGACTGGATCAATATTAAATTTTACGGCATCCGTATTTGGTGGTGTGGTATCTGTATTGTTGTCATTATTGCCCCCACCTCCACCGCCGCCACTTGCTGCTGCGGCTATCCCGCCAATCGCAAGTACAGGTAAAGCCCACAACCATGGACTAAAACCACTCGATGCTTCACCTGCATAAAGTAATGGTTCTACTGCCTGAATTGGCTGCAATGTTGCTGCTTCAACAGGTGCCGCTGCCGCTTCGGGTACTACCGCTGGTGTTTCTTCTAAAAAGACAGCCCCTTCATGATCATCATCATCCGAGTCAGCATCTGCATCTGCGTCCGCATCGGCATCAGCATCCGCATCACTTTCCATATCCTTAAAGTGTGCCCAGACTAATTGATTATCATCACCCTGTAGTACAAGGCTGTTATCTGCTACCTCACTATTATTAAAGAAATTATGAATAACGATTGTTTCGCCATTTTTTAATACTACAACAGCATTTTCACCATCTCTCTTAACAACTGAAATATCATTTGCAGAGACCTTAATTAATACAACTGAAGGTTCAGAGGGTAATGTTGCTGTTTTTCCCGTCGTATTTACAAGGGTTTGATGACTTTCCTTGGAAATAATCTGTATTTGAGACATGGTTATATTCCTCATTATAAATTATTAATTCTTAATCAATTCTTAATTACATTATTAACTTAAGTTTAAATTATTGTTTCTAAGTGATAGAGTTCACAGCAACACTTTAAATCAAACAAAATAAATGTTAAATAGCGCACAAAATAAAAAAACAAACTTACATTGTAATATTTTTTCACAACAAAATAAAACCATGATTTAAAAGATTAAAAAATAAAAAAGCTTTTCTTAATAATTATAAAGGGGCTTAGGAAGTTAAGCATATTAAAAAGTATGGTAACTTCCTTATATGAAAGCAAAAAATAGATACTATTCCCGTTCAA
>NZ_JALGBR010000037.1:0-3801 GCF_022808535.1 Acinetobacter sp. NIPH1876 | reverse complement strand
TGATGGCCAGTACTGAGCACTGGCGATCTAAGTCAATGCTGCAGTTCTCATCATCATTGGAATAAGTGGACAAATTCCTGACACGGAATACTATAACTGAGGTCACTTAAATGGGATGCATAAGTTATGTAAGTTACGCCACTTAAATAAGTTGATGTGCTAAAGCGATAAAAGTGGCACTGTTGGAAATATAGATTTAAGTCGATGATTTTTCCTTTAAAAAAAGTACTTAAAGACGGCTTTGTTGCACAAAGCTGTTTGTAAGGTCTGATTCAGCAATATAATTTCCGAATGAAGAAGCCAGCAACTAAAATCTACCGTACAACGAATTGGTCCGCATATAAACTCAGTGCGAGAAACTTTCAGAGCCAAGTGAATGAGATAACACTAAATATAAAAAAAATGGAAGAATAATTTACTAAGTTATTGTTTTTAAGTTGATCCTTGTTTTATATGGGGGTGATAATAACTTCTGATTACTAGTTTTTACCTTAAATATACCGATTGAAAGATTCATTTAAAGGCTATGAATACATGAGTTTTACAGTTTGGCTAGGTCAGCATGAGTACTTTTCACAAGATTTAAGATCGACCATGAACGTGATTAAGTTATAGGGGATTGATGAAATAGTTTTTATGAATTTCTGGCTTTCTGGGCTGATTTTATCAAATTCATGTCTATGCAAAATTGCGACATATTTCTCGTGCTGGTAGTTATCCAGAGTTTGGTCTGCATCTATCCATAGTGCAGACCTTTTTTTGGTGACAGTTTTTTCTTAGTGATTTTCGATCTGGATGTAGTGATTTCACGTTTGCAGAATATATCTTGGCGGTGATCCATCTAATATTCGTGATTATAAAGAGAGCTAATTCACAGGTTCTACAGATTATGTAGCGACTAACTATATCAAAGTCTATTTGCAGTTGATGGTTGGCGCTTAGTTTATATTTACGCTTAGGTTTCAGTTAAAAAATCAATATTCTGTTGAATCCGTGATTGAATCATCTGTAGGGTAGATTCTCGAATTTGATGGGGATACAGGCGCTGCGCAATTTGACTAAATTGAAGTGCAATTTCACGCATGGTCAAGATGATCTCATCGACTTCTAGAGTAGTCAGATTAGCTTCTGAAGTACCGAGTTTATGTATGTCATTTCGGGAAATATTGAGCGCTTCTCCCATAATGTCCATTTGATGATAACCACCTGGACCCTCGCAGAAGGTCACATCATAGGCTGGAGCCAATTTCCATTGACCATTTTTCTCCATGAGAAATGAAAAGTTCTTAGTATGGTCATCCCGATTATTGAAAAGCACATTAAACACAGCACGTTTAAAAGCATGCAATCTTTCTCGTACATCTTGCGTACACATCAAGGTTGCCCGGAGAAAATTGCGATAGTCTAGGCTACCTGGAACTTTATAGTCTGCTCCTGTATATGCAGCCAAACTCTGCATTGGAATCCGCATACCATTTTGACGATCGAATCGTTTAGAAGCAAAAGCCGTTAAACCATTGGGCAAATTAAAGAAATGGGTATCTGGAGTCTCAATTGCACAAAGTCGCAAACATTCTGCATAGACGGCTTCAATGGCGCAGACTTCAGGATGCTCTTGCTGAGCAGGAAACTTAATCAGCCAGGCTTCATGTTGATCAGAATCTTGAGTCGAAAACTCTAAATTGACAGGATCTCGGTAAACCAACGCTTTTGGTCTGGCACCTTGAGGGGAGCCACCCATGACCAATAAATGCTGTAGAAATTCACCACCTTCACCTTTGAGTACTTCTTGAACTTCCTGGGCCAGTTGTTGTAAAGGGATATTTTCTGAGGTTTGCATGTCAGCAACACAAGGTTCAAAGGAGAGGGCACCCATTGCGTGACTACTAATATAGGTCAGACGCTCCAAAGGTCCAATTCGTGCTGAATTTAAGCCAATTTTTTTGAAATATCGATCCATCAACATCATGCCCCAACCATCTGGTAAAGCGTCATAGACTGGACCTGGGAGTCCCATTTGATGAGTAGGAAAACCTTGTCTGAATGGTAGACCTTTTAAAGGCAGCAAGTAAGAAGAGAGCTCAACACCTTGCTGTATTGCTTCTGGACTATATTCAAAAGCAATGGTGGGTCTACCTGTCGTGGCTGTTGAACTAATCAGCGTTCCCCATAACCATGATTCGCCCCAACCGTTGTAATAAACATTAAGTCTATTGAGCATTATCCCTTCCTCTTAATACGGTGGCGCTTACTTTGACTCTCATAGCGAAGAATGTCATTCACACTGTTAAGCTGAGGTTTAAATAGTTCCTGAAGTTCGTTTAATCGACCCAAGACCATTGCAATACGGACTAAATTTTCAACAGATACATTTCGTCCCGCTTCAAGATTCGAAACTGTATTCACGCCGACACCAGCGCGTGCTGCTACCTCAGTTTGAGACATCTCCAGAAAGAGTCGTTGCTTACGTAAACGCTCACCTAAAAGAGTCACAACTTCTTCTGGTTTAGTGAAAAATAAATCCATTAAATTGGGTCTTAAGAATGAATAATTTAATTAAATCACAAAATAATGGAATTAATCTATAGCTATAGTGTGGCTAAGGAGGGCTTTGTTGCACAGCACATCAGAAGGGTAGGTATAGTCCTTGGGTATCGGTTACAGAAAATCATCAGGATGTACTTTGACTGATTGTTGATACGGAGATTTCAGTATTTTCATTTTTCCTAATAGGTCACATTACTTAGAAAGGGTTCTTCGAAAATTAGTTCATACTTTAAAAATCCTATAAATATTGAGGATATTTTCTTAATGCTTTCAATATAGCATGCGGCTATATGTAACTCGAACGGGCTTAATCTGCCTTTCAGTATAAATTTTTTGGGCGTGAGAGGGGAGAGGTGTGAGGGCAAGCAATTTATATCGTGGATACTTCTAAATTACTTATGTAATAGAAGGTGGTAAACATGGATTTAGAGGTAATAACACTAAATATAAAAAAATTGGAAGAATAATTTATTAAATTATTGTTTTTATGTGGTTATTGGTGATGTTATGAATAATAATAACTTTTTCTTGATGAATTTTACCTAAAAAAATTGATCAGATAAATTTTCTTTAAATGTCACGCATACATAAATTTGACAGTTTGAAGGGATCGGTATGTGCATTTTTCACAAGGTTAAAGATCGACCATAAATGTGATAAACGGCAGAGGATCATTGAAAAATGAATGGATTTAAACACTACATGTATGCACGAAAAAGAGTATCGCTGCGGTTCTGCTGACAGGCTGTATTGAGCATTGAATGCAAATGATGTAGTAATTGTCTACAGGCTATAGGACCAGCATGAAGAAGAATGAAATGTAGTTGCCAATTTATAACCTTGGTTGAAAAGCATAGCATTGTTATTCGGAGAAGTGAGGTAAGCCATCCTTCTCTTATTCATTTAAAATGATTCTTACTCAACTGATCTCGACTCATGGGCTGGTTCAAATTAGACGGATAATAACTTCCATCCCCTATCTTTTTCTTACCACATTTCTTGCATTTAATCCCTTCTTTGGAGATTTGATTCAGCATCACTGTTGTCGGTTGAATCAAATCAATGACATAGTTCGTTGGTTCAGGAAAAGCAGAAGAGGCTGCTTTATTGCAAAAGAGAACATTCGGATCAAATGGATTGGATTGCACAAAAGCCATGATACAGCCACAGAGTATATTAAAATTCATTTAATTTATCAACTAAATTTTCTCAAAATTACAATTATCAACAAATACATATGGTTTACTTATCATG
>NZ_JALGBR010000036.1:0-3984 GCF_022808535.1 Acinetobacter sp. NIPH1876 | reverse complement strand
ACCGTGGAAGGGATTCATCTGCTGTATCTCGAAATAAATAAGATATTTAGCTTATCATGTCAGCCTATTTGCAACAGTGCCAAAAAAAGTCAGTTCCGCAGATTTATAAATGAGCATATCCATCGACTGCTCGGAATTGAGATAGAAAACCGAGCAGATATAGTCCGTGCGCTTAAGCAGCTCAATGGAGTGCAGTCAGTAAAGGCAGGCAAAAACTATTTAACAGTCACACTAAACAACAATGACAAACACCGACTAAAAGGGGCGTTTTACGATGACAACTTCGAACTTGGAGCTTATGCAGAGCGCCTCCGAAAGGCTGACGCAAATAAACCAACTGATCGTGAGCTTGCAGCTGCTCTCAGAGAAGCTGATCAACTTCGAGAAACTTATCGAGCAAAGCGAGCTGCCTATAATGAACAGTACCACCCTTTTAAACGGGATAGAGGGTACGACAAGATCCATAGAATCGAATCTAAGCTCGATTTTGACCGAGGTGGGGAATCTATCACCAGAAGTGCTGCAAGAAGCAACAAGGGACTATCTAGAAGCGTTAAAAGCAATCCAAGAGCAGATATCGAATACAGATATATCGAAACTCCAACGGCTTTCAGTCTCCATCGAATCGCTGCAGACCGAAATCAACAAAGCAATTGGCAGCATTTCGATAGATCAGAAGAGCATCCAAGCCCAAGTCCAGGCCCAAGTGAAGCAGGCGATAGAAGAGAGCCAAAGCGAGCTAATAGAGACCGGAATTCAGTCGTTATTAAACTCTCAAAAAGCCAAACACATGACATGGGCGAGTACAGTTTTTGGGGTGCTGATGATTTTAATCAGTTTTTATACGATCTATCAGTGCAGTACAAACCTAAAAACCATCCAAGCTCAAAAAGAAATGATTCAACAGAACGCACAAACAATTCAGAGCCAACTCAATTACCTAAACAGCATACGGAGATAAGTTATGCAGACCGAGATCGACCAATATTTAATGGAGCAAAACGCCTTATTGAATCAACAAAACAAATTGTTAGTGGAACAAAACGCATTATTGAGTCAACAAATAGATTCATTACAGACTATCTTGAGCTCATACAACGAGCTAGAACAAAGCTTAAACAACAAAATCCACAGCTTGGAAACAGAGAACGAAACGATGAAAAAATTAATTTCAGCGATGAAATTGGAGCTTTTAAAACTCGAACAAGGCAAATTTTCGGAGGAATATCAGCAAAAATTATTAAACAACTGGAACAATCAACATCAGAAGCTATGGACGCAAGCCTTGACGAATCAGGATTTAATCGAAAATTTCAGGAATTTTGTGCAAGTCGAAATGACTCCATACCAAAAAGATATGAACAGCCAAAAAATAGAGATCAAGAGCGCTCTCTTGAAAATATCGCAGATGCCTGCTCCGAAAGACTACAACGAAGAATTGCAGACGATAAGCGAGCAAGTCGATTCGCTCGAGAAAAAAGTGATGACCTGCAACGAGTTAATCTTGAACTTGAGCAACTAGAAATGAGTATTACAAATATTCGCCTCAAGCCAAAGCCAGCCACGGATTTTAGTCGCTTACGATATGATGGTTACTATCGCGATTACGTTATCTCGCACAGAGAGCTTTCAGGACAGCAAGAATACGCATATCAGAACAAAAGGACTTTTGATGTTATTCATATAATAAAGAAAAAATCAGAAAAACTGATGGATTACATCAGTCAAGCAAGAAAAATGCTTGATTCATCTGACTATCAACTCATTAAAGAGATCATCAAAAATGATGAAAGGATGCTGAGATATTTGAAATGTGACGATCTTTTGAAACCTCAAAATTGCCATTTTAAGGATGAAAATGCCTCTTATCTTTCATGCATCCAGAACTTTAAGGAAATCAGATCAACTATTGATGCTGTCACCTCTCCACAACCTAAAGGCCCTGAACGTGAGGTTGTGGAGCGAAGCAATCAACCTGAACTCACACTAACGCCAGAACAGAATAATGATTTTAATTTCCACTTTTAGCAACTCAAGTGTTGGCAGTCCAAAATTCTGATTAACGAGAGCTTAAGGCTCTCGTTTTTCTATATTAAAACTGCTAAAATTTTTATACGCCATTGACGTATCTAAATCTATGTTATTCATTGAAACCAGTATCTTTACCAAGCAAATCAGAGAGCTTGTCACTGATGAAGAATATCGTCAGTTCCAGCAAGATCTCCTGATACAGCCTGATAAGGGTGACTTAATCAAAAATGGTGGAGGAATTCGTAAAGTACGTTGTGCTCAAGGCAATAAGGGTAAAAGTGGCGGTATCCGCGTGATCTATTATTGGGTCACAGAAGATGATCAGATATTTTTCTTGGTGGCTTATCCAAAGTCTGTGAAAGATAATCTGACAGACAAAGAAACCTCGATCCTGCGTCAATTAGTAAAGGAGCAATTTCATGGATAACAACTTATTTGATGACCTGGTTGCTTCAATCAAAGAAGCTGGGGCCATCAAACGTAATGAGATAAAGGCAAGTCGAGTCACAGAGCTTGAACTGCCAGATATTAAAGAAGTACGTGAGAAAACAGGCTTAACCCAGGCTGAATTTGCTGCACGTTTGCATATCAGCGCGAGAACCCTGCAAAACTGGGAACAAGGCCGTCGCTATCCGACTGGCCCTGCAGCGACGTTAATCCGTATTCTGGATGCTCACCCGGGTCTGATTTAAATTTTATTATTTTATTAGAATTTTTAAACATGCTTAAAGAAACATTAAACTTTCTGTTAAAAGCAGGAGATCTTGGTGATATAAATAATACAGATGGATGGAATCCTAATCGTTATAAAAAATATCGGCCTAAACCTGCTATTAGAAAAACAAAAACAGGTATTCCTATAATTGGACAATTTGTTGACAGTGCTATAGATAATATATTTAAGGATATGGTTAAACCATTAGAAGGGTGTATTGTTCATTGTGGATTAGCTCATGTAGTGGAGCATTCTGGAATATACATAGGTAATGAAGAAATTGTTCACTTAGATGGTAATGGCAGAATTGAAGCCGTCACACCTAGACAATTTCTTGAGCGATTAGATGGCTTAAATACAGCTATGAGTATTTATGTTTCATGTATTGGTACTGACCCAATTAGATCTAGAAAAATAGCCAATAGAGCTAAAGCTAGAATTGGTCAAAATAATGGATATTCTTTATTTTCTAATAATTGTCATAGATTTAGTTCAAGCTGTATAACGGGAGATTTAGATAATAACGATGTTTATTTTAGTGATCTTGAAAAGACAACAAACGAAGTATTAGGCGTTAATGAGTGGAGAGTTTGGCATATTCCTTATAAAAAATAGCTTAGGCTATTCAAGGTTAATAGTTCCATCTGATAGAAGAACGCTCTTTGTTTCAGAATTGATCTTATTCTGAAATGATTGGCTACATGCTAAGTAGTGACGTTCTTCAAAATCTGAGATAGCTTGCTTTTTCAATGATTGAGTAGGATATACAGATACAATATAAGCATCCTGAATAATAAAGAAGATCTGCTTTTCTTCTCTTTCTCTTGCTTCTTGATCAGTCATATCAACTGTAACTGACATGAGCTTTGCTGTAGCTTCAGAAGCCTTCATACCTAACTGTCTATATGTTTGAGCCGTAGAAGCTATTGTTTCAGCTTTCTTACAATGAGCTTGAGCTAATTCATATACTGATTCTGAATAGGCTGAAGTACCAGTACAAGCTAACAGTAAAGCTAAAACTATCTTTTTCATATTAAACAGTTATATGTAAAGTTGTAGCTTCATTCTATTTGAAATGGTATTAGAAATAAACAATACACAAAACAAGACCAGGATCAGACAGTTCAAGATATGAGTACGAAGTACGAAATAGATGGCACTGTTGCAAATAGAGATTTGAGTCGATGATGTTCCCTTTAAAAAGTACTTAGAGACCGAAAACCCTGTTGATTAGACAC
>NZ_JALGBR010000035.1:0-4987 GCF_022808535.1 Acinetobacter sp. NIPH1876 | reverse complement strand
TTACCTAAAGGGATTGATTTAAATCAGGCAGATCAGCATTATTTAAATCAAGTTGCCATGTCACTGAATACTCGTCCTAGAAAAGCGTTAGATTGGCTTACACCATTAGAGAAATTTGCTCAGCTTGTTGATTATCATAAGACTTTTCAAACTGTCGCACCTCATGTTTGAATTCGCCTACCTATGTTAATTCCAATGACCAATGAATAATTACTATTTTCAAATTCTTTAAATAAGTTGTTCAAAGTATCTACGGCAGAGTGATGAGGAGCAAAACTATGTGTAGCATCTAAATGAAATTTTAAATATGATTCTGAAAATCTTTTCTTTGCTCTAATTAATAGCTCAGATTTGCCATCTCCACTACTCCCACACAAAAATATGACTTTTCTTGAGTGTTCTGAAAGATTTTCTAAAACATCAAAAAATCTATGCTCTATCGGCATTTCTACATATAGATCTTCTTTTATACTAACTAAATAAGAGTCTAAGTCATTTTCTGTGGAAACAGCATAAGATGATGATTTAGACAATATACTTACAGCATCCGTAAAAAGCATGATTCTCTTCTATAAAAATATTAATATAAAACAATATCTTAAACAATATCTTAAACAATAACATAAAACTATATTGTGCACTAGTGATACATTAGTCAGATAAGAAATTTTCTTATATTAATCTATTGGAATATTACAAAAAAAGAAAGCTCTATGGCTTTCTTTTTCTTAATACTTTTAAGATTTCTCCATAGACTTTGATTGCGAAACTTACACAATTATTTGAAGGTATATCTTTAGGAATCTCAACAATAAAATACTCTTTAGTAGAAGTTAAGCTTTTTAATACTAGGCAATTAGAATCTAAGAAAAATATTAATTTCAAATCATCATTACTACATAGACAATTGTGTTCAAATTTGAATCCGTGATTCTTAACTAAGTAACTTTCTACAAATATTTTTATAACTTCGAAATTCTGATTTGCTTTACTAGTCATTTTATATGACTCCTCATATATAGTCTTTGCAATAAAAAAGAGGATTTAATCCTCTTCTTACTGCCTGCTCATCAGCTTTTCCTCAATCCACTGATTCACCTCGAGTGCCGACCAACCAACACAATTCACACTCAACTTAATTGGTTTGGGAAATGTTGAATCGTAGCACTTAGATTGAGGATTAAGTTTTTCATATATAACTGAACGGCTAATACCCGTAACTGCAATAACTTCTTTAATCCTAATAATTTGGTTTATGTGAAACATCTGATCATCCGATAAATACATTTAATTTCTCCTACTACTATTAAAAATCGAACCAAGCTTAGGAAATGAACTAATTCACAGTTCTCACATTTCGTTGTAAACCTTGCTGAATATCTTTTACAAAACCATCTGTTTGATTAAGTTGACGTTTAACTTTGGCTTTCGTTTCACACTGCTCTTGCTCAACTTCAGTTACCTCATCCATATAGAATTCCTCCACCAAATCTAATCCCTCTTCAGAATTCACTTCGAACCTTGCATTGTTATAACCTTGCAGTGCCATCTGATCTAAAGCTGTTTGATTAAAGCCGCTCTGCTTACTTTGTTGCTCTATATCCTTTGCCGTTTTAATGGCGTGTTGAAGATTGATACCATCACGCAAAGTTAAATCCACGTAATACACAGGGGTCCGATAGCTTTGTGTGGTTGATTTGCCCCTCAAAGTCAATTGCAGTGGCAAACACGAAAGTAAGCCATTAGAAGCAGCATGGTAATAACCCAGTCGTGCTGCCAAAGTTCGAATACTATTAAAGCCTGTCGTTCTAAAGATAAAAGTACCAAGTTCATCCGATTCATCCAGATTGACATGTAGTCGTCCATAAGGTTTACAGTTGCCACCTTGTGCCAATGGGCATAAATCAGGGGATGGACATGGATATTGTTCTACTCCTTGATTGGTCAATCGTTGACAAGTTTCTCCATTGCCTACACAAATGGGGCGACCTGTTTGACGATCAAATAAGCTGTATTCAGCACGCAAATTGAGTTCAGGATCATTAAAGATCATCCGCACTGGAATAGTTCTGAGTTTTTGGTTTTGTGCTTTGGCTCTGAGTTGTTCATCTAAGGGGTGTTTGATCCATCCCTCCTTACCTTGGATTTGGCTGGTAATAGTAAATTGGTCATCCTTTTCAGGCAGACGTTTACCGTTCTTTTCGACCACTTTACCAATACTGATTCTACCAAGTATTGGCGGTGTAATTGCTAAACCTTTGATCATGTTGTTTGTCCTATAAATAAAATTTTACTGATTACCCCTTGCTATGTAAGTAAACAGAATTATGAAAAGCTACGACTTCGCAAAAACCGCCATTGTTGGTCTACCGCTCCTTCGGGAGTCGGTAGATCGGGGGTGGTTTTTTTGCGCTTTTGGGAAGAATGGGTATTTCATCTATATAGTTAGCGATATAGACGCTTGGTTTCGATAGGGTCAGTCATCATCGCTATAGATTTGAAAACGTCGTGTCCCAACTTTGTTTTGTGGAAATTGCTCAAGCATTTCGGGATGAAGTTTGAGTACAGCCTTACTGTCTAAAGTAATGGAGTCTTTAGATCGCTTCCATGTCACCGAGCCAGTGGCAAAAGTCGCTCGTTCTGCATCCTTCATCAACATTTGAATTTGATGTTTGGTTTCATCAAAGTTGTTTTGGTGGATTTCAATGTGATGCTTCTCTTTCAACAATTGGCTAAATAATCGATTGGCGTGCTCGTTTTGACTAAGGTCTTCCACGGTTAAGGGCACATGTTGTGGGTAGAGTTGTTGGATTGCTCTAGCTGCGGAGTCACTGGCATCGACATCAGGCGGTGTATCTTTTTCGACACATTCCCAAAAGTAGCGTTCTGAATCAATGATGTGCTTAATCACGGTTTCACTACGTGTGACTTTATAAATACGTGTTTCATGACCACAGATCAGCACACAAATATGGGCTGCCTGTTTTCCTGTCACTGCGAGTTGATGTTGTACTTGGCAGAGTACATATAAAGGCACACCATCTCGCCACAACTTTGCACCATGTTCACCTGCGGTTTTACATTCTAAAATCTGGACTTCATCACTGCCTACCACCGAGTAATCCAAGTTTGCCAACATAAAATGCTTATCCGCTTCGGGGTGTTGTAGCACTGCATTGATGCGACGTACCTTATTGTTGGTATGCATGCTGTAATATTCAGCCACTAACGGTTCAAGTTGTTTGCCCCAATATAAAGGTGCATGTCCTGAACTTTCATCTTCAATAGATTGTTTGACTCGTCCCGTTTTGATCATCCATAGTTCAAGCATCGACATATAGGGATTGAGTCCACACGCTGCGGCACAATCACTACTACCGATGCCTTGGCGACGTACTTCAAGCCATTCTGCTTGAGTCATATTTTTGGTATTGACTAAGCGTTTGGCGGTAAACAATTTTGGTGCGATAAAGGGTGCGCTTGCTTGTTGTATGGATGGGTTTAATATTGCTGTATTCATGTTTTATTCCTGTTTTTTAATAAGGGGATTCGATTCAAATGACAAATTTCGGGCATAAAAAAACCACAGCCGAAGCTATGATTTTCATAATTTTTAAAATTTAAGATTCTCTTTAAAAATGCTTAGTTAGGTCTAACTTTCCATGACTGAAATTTAGTTTTTACATGATCAAATCATGCTTAACGCTTGTTCCAATCCTCGTTGTTTGATTGATGCACCTGCACCAAACCAAGCTGAATCAAGTCGATGGTCAGTGCTCATAGCACGACGTTCATGGTCGATAAATTCAGTGATCGAGCAAAGTAATCCATAGGCGGTATCTTTGGCTGAAGAGAGGTTTGCTCCTCGTCCCTGACCATTAAACATCTCCATAGCTTTACTCATCGACTTGGCATTCGGTTCAGATTTTTCCTTGCCATTGGCTTGTGCTTGAGTGGCAACATCTCGATAGAACTGAATAATGTTGTCTTCTTGGTCAGTGATGCTCATCGTGGTGTTATTAAACACAGCATCGAAATAAGCGGCTGCTTCATACTGGGTGACTTTACGTTGACTGAGTTGTTTCATCTCATACATGTGCTCATCCCATGTACGAACTGAAATACCGAGTTGTTGTTTGACTTTATCTGCATCAAACTTGGTACTGTGAGGAACTTTCACCACGCCTGCACTGCTGTTCTGACCTTTCAGTGCAATCGCCAACGTGTTATTACACACCACTCGGATTGAGGTAAATTGTGCGGTGGTAGCAAGAGTTCCATCACAAGCGGTAGCTAGAAGAATATAGCCATTACTGACATCTTTATCTTTGAGTGATGAAGTTTGTCCTGTGCGTGCCAATGCCCAGAACTTTTTACCGCCTTTAAGTACCCCTGCGGTTTCAAGTTCAAAACCTGATTGCTCAGTCAGGTCACGATAGAATTCTAAAATCTCTCTCGGTTGGACTTCCTGAAAGCGTTGACTGACGACTGATAGTGGTGCATGAGTATCGGAACGATAAAGTACTCGTTGTTCTTCATAAGGCATGATGATGCTTTGTCCTCGTTCATTCTGTGCCATATAACTGACATTAGAGGATTCGATCCGCCAATCCATGCCTGCTTGTTGTGCCCAGATTTCTATCGGTTGGTTTTGACTTAGTTGATTACCTAGACCATGCCAAGGGGTATCACCGACATAAGCCATTTGTTCAAGTTGATGTGCCATAGTTGTATTCCTTTTAAATTAAACTGAAATTTGAATCTGTGTGGATATGAATATTCTTTAGTGCAAAAGATGAGTTGGAAATTTTTGGTAGCAATTGTGGCAAAAGCACAAATTCTGCTGTGATGATGTGCTTTGTTCAGTGAGTGAATTCAACACACTACCCAATACTGTTCCTGCAATTCCACCGACAATCGGTGGCAGATTGAAAGACTTTGCGACCGTGGTTCCCAATGCACCCAATGTGGTCGGTGTGACCAAATT
>NZ_JALGBR010000034.1:0-5312 GCF_022808535.1 Acinetobacter sp. NIPH1876 | reverse complement strand
CCGACCATGGAAAGGATTCATATGCTGCACCTTTAGCTAAAACAGTCTTCAGCTTACCATTCGTGGTTATTTGCAACAGTGCCTATAAAAATGCCAATAGCGTCTAAAGGATATAGCACTATTGGCACCATATACTAGTACATTATGAATTCTTAGGCTTTACAGCGATGATTATATAATTTTCTCCTTCTGCTTTTAATTCAAAGTCAACTTTATCTCCTACAGTTAAACCATTTAATAAGGATGGGTCAGCAACTTTAAAGCCCATCTTCATTGCTGGCCAATTAATCGCAGGAATTGCTTCATGGTCGAGTGTTAAAATATTTTCTTTCGTATCAATAGCAGTAATCACGCCAACGGCTTGAGCCGTTGTAGCGGTAGAAGACTCCTTATTCATCTGCTCCATAGGTGCGTCTGCTTTCTTCTGCTCTGATGCTTCATTTTTACTACATGCGCTTAATGCAGCAATAGTGGTAACAAGAGCAATAATTTTCATGAATTTCAACATAATAAAACCTCTTTAGACGAAATAATAAAACGATCAATGTGTTGATAGTTTTCTTTTGATTAAAAGCTGATATACAGCCGGGATAACAAACATTGACAGTAGA
Source organism: Acinetobacter sp. NIPH1876 (assembly GCF_022808535.1). NCBI lineage: Bacteria > Pseudomonadati > Pseudomonadota > Gammaproteobacteria > Moraxellales > Moraxellaceae > Acinetobacter > Acinetobacter sp. NIPH1876. The sequence goes on along the minus strand of NZ_JALGBR010000034.1, from coordinate 4,701 downwards.
GGAGCTGAAATCATGCCCCCAACCATAGGTAAAGCAATACGGCTCATCAATTCAGAACCTGTCCCAGTCCCTAAAAGTATAGGAATTAAGCCTGCCAAAATGACGGCAACCGTCATGGCTTTAGGACGAACGCGTAGTACAGCTCCTGTTCGGATTGCATCATTGAGTTGTTGCTTCGTTAAGGATGTCGTTGAAGAAGATAGGTTTTGCTGTGCATGTTCAACTGCTTGCTTCAAATAGAACAACATGACTACACCAAACTCAGCAGCAACACCTGCAAGTGCGATAAAACCAACTGCAATCGCAACTGAAAAGTGAAAACCGCTCAAATACATGGCCCATATACCACCAATCAAAGCAAAAGGTAGCGTTGCCATAATCAGAACTGCATCTTGTACTTGTCTAAAAATCAAATAGAGCAGTAGAAAAATAATCATCAATGTAATTGGAATGATGACTTTTAAACGCGCATTAGCACGTTCCATAAACTCAAATTGCCCTGAATAGCTAATGCTCATGGCAGAGGAGCGTTTTACTTTTTGATCAATAGACTGCTTCAAATCTTGCACAACCGAAGCTAAGTCACGTCCTTGTACGTCTACATAAACCCAACCACTAGGGCGGGAATTTTCGCTCTTCAGCATTGGAGGGCCATCTGTAATTTGAATATTGGCAACACTACTTAATACAATTTGTTGTCCAGATTCAGTTACAATCGGTAAATTTCTCAAAGCTTCCAATGAGTCTCGAATCTCTCGTGGATAACGTACATTAATAGGATATCTTGCTAATCCCTCAACAGTTTCACCAATATTTTCCCCGCCAATCGCAGATGATACAATTTGCTGCACATCGTTGATATTGAGGCCATATCGTGCAGCCTGCATACGGTTAATATCGACATCAACATATCGACCACCTGTGAGTCGTTCAGCCAAAGCCGAGCTAACTCCGGGCACCTGTTTAGCCACTTGTTCAATTTGCTGTGCTACCCGATCAATATCTTGCAGATCATTTGCTGAAATCTTAATCCCGATTGGACTTTTCACCCCAGTTGCCAACATATCAATCCGGTTACGAATAGGTGGCACCCAAATATTCGTTAAACCCGGTACTTGAACTGCTTTATCCAGTTCTTTTACTAATTTGTCAGGTGTCATACCTGAGCGCCATTCAGACCGTGGTTTGAACTGAATCGTGGTTTCAAACATTTCTAAAGGCGCAGGGTCTGTTGCTGACTCAGCTCTCCCTGCTTTACCAAATACTGTCGCAACTTCTGGAACCGTTTTAATCATTCGATCTGTTTGCTGTAACAGTTCTGAGGCCTTAGCTGCGGACAATCCTGGTAAAGCTGAAGGCATATACAGTAAATCACCTTCATCCATATTCGGTAGAAATTCTCCACCTAATCGAGTTAAAGGTAAAAGACTAATAAGGAAAATTAGCAACGCACCAAATAAAGTGGTCTTTGGATGAGCTAAAACCTGATCCAACATAGGTCGGTATATTTTGATGAGGAAACGGTTCAATGGATTACGCTGTTCTGAGGGTAATTTCCCGCGGATCCAATAACCCATCAAAACAGGAATCAGGGTAATGGATAAACCAGCTGCCGCTGCCATGGCATAGGTTTTGGTAAACGCCAATGGCGAGAACAAGCGTCCTTCTTGTGCCTGTAGAGTAAAAATAGGAATAAAAGATAAGGTAATGATAAGTAAGCAGAAAAATAAAGCAGGACCAACCTCACTGGCTGACCGAGCAATAATATCCCAACGTTCTTGTGGTGCTAAGATTTGATCAGGATGCTCATGCTGCCAAGCTTCTATATGTTTGTGTGCATTTTCAACCATCACAACCGCAGCATCGACCATGGCCCCAATCGCAATGGCAATACCACCCAGAGACATAATATTGGCATTTAACCCCTGATAATACATGACCAGGAAAGCCGATAAAATCCCAAGTGGTAGAGAAACAATAGCCACCATTGCTGAACGTAAATGCCATAGAAACAGTCCGCAGACTAAAGCCACCACAATGAACTCTTCAATCAATTTATGGCTGAGATTCTCTATAGCCCGATCGATCAATTGACTACGATCATATACGGGAACCACCTGCACACCTTTAGGTAAACTTTGTTGCAATTCAGCCAGTTTTGCTTTCACAGCAGTAATCGTTTCACGTGCATTCTTACCGGCCCGTAAAATCACAACACCGCCAACAGTTTCACCTTGTCCATTCAGCTCAGTGATACCACGACGCATTTCCGGTCCGAGTTGAATAGTTGCAACATCACCTAAAGAAACAGGAACACCCAAACTATTTGTTCGTAGTGGAATCTGGCGAAAATCATCTAATGTCTTTAAATAACCAGAAGCTCGTACCATATATTCAGTTTCAGCCATTTCAAGGACTGAACCACCAGTTTCCTGATTAGCCTTTTGAATCGCTTCAATGACATTGTTTTGAGTAATTCCTAAGGCGGCCATTTTACTTGGATCTAAAACAACCTGATATTGCTTCACCATTCCCCCAATCGTGGCAACTTCAGCCACATTGGGTAATGTCTTTAGTTCATACTTTAAAAACCAGTCTTGTATGCTTCTCAGTTGTGAAAGGTCATGTTGTCCTGTTGGATCAACTAACGCATATTCATAAACCCAGCCAACGCCTGTGGCATCTGGCCCTAATGAAGATTTCGCATTTGCAGGAATTCTTCCCTGAATCTGATTTAGATATTCCAATACACGCGAACGGGCCCAATAAAGATCGGTATGTTCATCAAAAATGACATATACAAATGAATCACCAAAAAAAGAATAACCACGAACAGTTTTAACACCAGGTACTGATAACATCGTTGTTGTTAAAGGGTACGTCACCTGATTTTCAACAATTTGTGGTGCCTGACCTGGGTAATTAGTTCTGACAATCACTTGCACATCAGATAAATCTGGTAAAGCATCAACCGGAGTATTTTTTACAGCCCAAACACCCCAAGCTGCCAGAATTAAAGCTGCCAATAAGACAAATACACGATTCAAAATTGAAAAACGAATAATACGGGCGATCATAATAGTTCTCCCGTTAGTTCTTCAAAGATGCCATAGACATCTTTGAAATGTCAGAAATGACATAAGCATCTCCAACTTTTGTAAAACTAAAGTTGACCTGGTCACCTTGCCGAATTCGGGTAAATGGTTGTACGGGCTGTTTAAAGCTCATGGTCATAGCACCCCAGCCCAACTCAGGAATAGCTTGGTGTGAAATGGTAATATCTTGATTTGTGACTTTTTCAACTTTACCAAGACCTTTATATGTTGACCTCTTAATCGTTTGAGATGATGCAATTGGTTGCCCAGTGTTGAGCTTATCCAATACGCCTTGCAAATTTGCTTCAGAATCAATCAGAAATTGTCCTGAAATCACTACTTTCTGACCAGCTTTCAACCCTTGCAGGACTGCAATTTTATTGCCATCACTTTGACCTAACTGTACAACAACAGGTTCAAAACGTCCTTGCTCATGCCCTACAATGACAACATTCCGAGTACCGGTACGTATAACAGCTTGCTCTGGTATAACCAAACTGCTTTGGGGATTATTTATTATATTGACAGAAGCAAACATCCCTGGCTTAAGTTGACCACTAGGATTTGGTAATTCAATCCGAACTTTAATAGTTCTTGATGTTGTATCTAAGGTAGGCAAAATGTCGATAACTTTGCCAGTTACTTTTTGAGAAAAAGCAGCAAAATTGGCTTCTACACTCATACCTCGTTTGATTCCAGCAATTTGTTTTTCAGGAACGGCTGCCTCTAGCCAAATCGGGTTGATACCTTTAATTGTGGCCAAGGTTTGTCCCATAGCCAAAGCCATACCATTGCGGACTTCTAGTGAATCAATAAATCCACTAATGGGAGCTTGCAAAGTTATATTAGATTGCACTCGACGAGTTCGCTCAACTTGATGAATCACATTTTGTGGTATTCCTAAAAGCTGCAAACGTTGACGGCTTGCTTGAATAAGGGAACGATCTCCAGTACGGAGCACAGCTAAAAATTCAGTTTGCTCTCCAGTCCATTCGGGTATTGAAATATCAGCTATAGGGCTTCCTTCGGTCACCATATCTCCAACAGCATGCCCATACACTCGCTGAACAAAGCCACTTGCTCTAGTTTGTAAAATAGCTGTTTGCCGTTCATTTGCTTGTAATATGCCATTAGTAAACATGGCATTTCCAATTACAGCCTGTTCAACAGTGCCGTAACGGATGGCTAAATTTTGTTGAAGAGATGGATCTATTTTGACTGTAGGACGACTTTCATCCGTCATCGCAGTATTTTCGTCTGCATATTTAGGTACCAGTTGCATGTCCATAAATGGAGACTTACCTGGCTTATCAAAATGCTGTTCAGGCTTCATTGGGTCGTACCAATACAACACTTTGGCATCCTGTTGCTGACCCGCTAAAGTAGATTGAGGATTGTCTTTCTGATGTGCTATCCAATATCCAGCACCACCACCTGCAACCAAACTAATTGTGGCAACTCCTATGACAGTCACTGCCAATTTATTTCTTAACATTATGGCTGCTCCTCAACATAGTTTAAGGGGCACTGTTGCAAATAGGGATCTGAGTCAATGATTTTCCCTTCAAAAAAGCTTAGAGACCGAAAACTCTATTTACTAGCCAAA
>NZ_JALGBR010000033.1:0-6401 GCF_022808535.1 Acinetobacter sp. NIPH1876 | reverse complement strand
AATCCTTGTTTCTCAACAAGTTTTTATCTGCATCACCGCCGATGGATGTGCATTCTACAGCATTTCACATCCAACACAACCCCCTTTTTTAAATTATCTTAAACTATTGCTTCGACCGCTTATTTTTTACACAAATAAGGCTGAAAATGTGCAACTTGGTCGATTATTTGTTCAGTTTTATTTTTTTCTTGCCAGTGTAAAGGGCGACAATCGATATATTCACAGTATCCAGAACCTTGATAGCTTTGTTTGTTCCACAATAATTGATAATTAAAACTTCCTACATAACCCGCAGCTAAGCCAAATTTATAATCACCTCGGCTTTGAGCTTGCATTTGAAAGACCACCTCTCCCTTTTCTGAATATTGCCAAATAAATTCCCGCGGCAAATACATCTCCCGTCCATTTGGGGTTTGTACTTTAGGATATACACGTGTGACATCTAAAATGACTTGATGATCATAGAGTATTGAATTTTGCTCATTCGACTGAATTTCAATTCTAGAAAAAATAATGTTATTCCACTGATTTCTAAGTTCAGACAAGATGATCTGAAAGTCTGCACTGACCTGAATAATTTGATAGGTAAAAAAATGAAAGGCGATAAAAGGTAAGTAGATGGCTCTGGCATGTTTCAAAATGCCTTGTGCTTGGATTTGATATTTTTGTTTTTTATAGGTGATTTCGCCTTCGCACTGACAGCGAACATACCAATAATCCCCAACGCCCCATTGCAAGGCTGAATGATTTTCTATTTCAGTACCAATATTCACTTTGAGTTGGCAACTGAGTTCTGCATCATCACGCTTAAAATAATAATTTGGGAAATCAACTTGGATTTGATCTACATCTAAAAACTGGTAACGATCTTGCTCTAATTGACACTGTTCTTTGGCACTATAACTTTTGAGATGCCCGACTGTAGATAAACTACTGGCAACCAAAACAGTCGCAGTATCAATTGCCGTCGTAGCAATTGCACTGGCGTTATAACAAATAGGGATCCGCGGTTGCCCAATCAGGCTAATGAAATTTAAATAATGAAAGGGTTCAGGCAAATTTGGCAGGATTAAGGCCTGATAGACAATTTTAAAAAGACCTTTGGGCGGATGAAAAGTTAAAGCATCTGACTTATTGAGGTTCAGCTGCTTTAATTGATTGTTATTCATCAATATTGGCATACTGAACCTCCGTAATTCAAGTTGTTATTTTAGCATCATTCTTTTTGGCAAATAGTGTCGTCACAAATCCTGAAAGGACATAGATGATACAGACTATCAGTATCCCTACAGGAATGTTGTACGTGATTGCAGCAAAAATCAAGACCACAGGTAACATCACGACGAAAGGTACACGCTTACGATCCATTTGTTTAAATGAATAGTATTTGATGTTTGAAATCATCAGTAAGCCAACGGCAACCATGACCACTGAATTAATCACTTGAATGACGATATCTTTTAAATCAAAGATAAATGGATAATCACGACCGACCCATACCAATGAAATAACAGTCACTGCCGCAAGCGGGCTGGCGATACCAATAAAGTAGCGCTTATCCACCACGCCGATTTGCACATTGAAACGCGCTAGGCGGAAAGCGGCACAAGCGGTATAAATAAAGCAACAGGCTAAGCCGATACGTCCAAGATCATGCAAGCTCCAGCTATACATCAAAATAGCAGGTGCAACACCAAACGCCAACAAGTCAGAAAGCGAATCGTATTGCTCACCAAATGCACTTTGTGCACCAATTGCACGAGCCACTCGACCATCCAAACCATCAAGCAATGCAGCCAAGAAAATGGCATAGATCGCTTGGTTAAAGTTTCCATTCATACTAGCAATAATTGAATAAAAACCAGAAAGAAGTGCGGCTGTTGTAATTAAATTCGGCCATAAATAAATGCCACGGCGTTTCACTTTTTGTCCTTCGTGCGTATGCTCTTCTTCTTCTACTTCAAAAGTGATTCCATCAAAAGAATGATCTTCTTTGTTCAAATCAGAATCAGGTTTAAGAGAATTTGTCATTATTTTCAATTCCTCGAGAATATTTGGACGTTGATGGGTTATTCACCCACCAACCAACGCACTGCAGCATGTCCACCATTTTCACTCATGCGCAAATGTGGAAATAACCATTGTAATGCTTGATCCGCATCTTCTGAGAACTTCCAAGGTGGATTAATCACCAATAAGCCACAACCATTCAATCCGACTGGGGTGTCATCTGGCCATACACAAATTTCACAAATGAGCTGACGGCGAATACCCGTTTTCATCATTTTCTTTTCAAAACGTTCAATCATGGCGCGATCTTTGATTGGATACCAAACTGCAATCACACCTGTTGGCCATTTTTTATGTGCGGCTTGGAGTATTTCAACCAATTGCGGGAAATCTTTACGCTCAATTTCGTAAGGAGGGTCAATCATGACTAATCCGCGTTTTTCTTTCGGCGGAATGACACCCATTAAACCTTCATAAAAATCACGCTCATGCAAGCCTGCACGTTTATCACGAATATTAAAATACAATTGTTGAAACACATCACGCTGCATTTCAAATATAGTTGCTTTATCAATATCACGCATGCCTTCAAGCGCAAACCAAGGTGAACCTGGATAAGCGCCTTTACCCGAACCAGCACGCATATCTTCAACAATTTTAAGATATTGCTTTACACCTTCAGGCGCATTACGTTTAATCGAATCGTCAAGCTTGACCAAACGATGGATACCCGTTAAGAATTCACCTGATTTTTGTGCTTCAGACGTAGATAAATCATATTTACCTGCACCACCATGGGTATCGATATATCGATAAGGTTTATCTTTAGCATTTAAACGAGCGAGCAGTTGAAGCAAAAGTACATGCTTCATAACATCGGCAAAGTTACCCGCATGGAAATGGTGACGGTAATTCATGTTGACAATTATTCCTCAATTCAGCGGGTAGTTTAACATGAAAATAGGGGCCGATGACATTTCACAGATGCTTGCGACTGTAGACATTTTTTAGCTGATACAAGGCATGGTTTACGAAATTTAGCATCCTAAATGAGAAAAACATAACGCTGTAGCAGCAAAAAATGTCACAGTCCCGAAGGGTTATAGCTAAAACTACCCTAAACTTCGTTATGAAACTTGACAAGGGAATCGCCATTGCCTACGTTCCATGCCTTGTTTATGTCGTTTTAGCTTATAACGCAAAGCATGGTTGAAATGTCAGCAGCCCCTAAATTATTCTTTAGCGTTGATGTGATCGTCTAAAATTGCCCTACAATCGAACCTAAGTCATTGGAGTGCTATGCAAGCAACAACTCTTCCACCCGCATTAAATCTTCAGTCTTGGAATCTGGATCAAGTGCTGGATGATCTAAATGAATTTGGCTTTGCCTTGATTGATGATATTTACTCACTTGATTATGTGCAGACATTAGCACATGAATGTACTTCGCATCTTGACGAATTTAGAGCAGCAGGAATACAAAATGGTGTGGTCAGCCATATCCGTAGTGATCACATTCTATGGATTGATGGGCAACTACCCATTGCACAACAGCATTTACAGACCTTAGAACATCTATCTCAAGCGTTGAATCAGGCTTTCTATTTAGGCATTAAAGAAGTCGAAGCACATTTCGCTTGTTATAACGCAGGTGAGTTTTATGCTTTACACCGCGATAACCCACAACAAAAAAATGATCGTATGATTTCGACCGTGTTCTATTTACATGAAAGTTGGCAAGAGGATTGGGGTGGTCAATTACGATTGCAGGATAAGCATGATCAATGGCATATCATTCAACCACAACCGAATCGTCTCGCGATTTTTCAAAGCGATGTCTTACACGAAGTCCTACTCTCTAAACAGCAACGTTTATCAATCACGGCATGGTTACGTAGTGGTGGCTCAATTTGGAATAAAGCTTAAACCCTTTAAATTCCTAAAAACACCCTTATATACCACGCATAACTGACGATTTTGGATCCATAATGTCGAATGAAACTCAACAAGTGATTGCTCGAATTGGTGAAACAGACCAACTCTATTTAGAAAGCAATACTCCCGAACTTGCTTTAGAGCGTGCTGACCTCCGTTTGCAATTGGTCGTATTGAGCCATATTCGACAGGAACAATTGCATTTCTTGCAAGAAGCAATCGTGCTCATTGAACAGGCACGTATTGAATATGATGAAATGCCACTCAGTTTATATTTGAATTTGTCCTTGCATCTAGCCAAAGCCTATATGATTTACTTTGAGTTGACCAAAGAACGACGCTTTGCCTTGATCACCCAACAAATTTTAAAACCCTTGGCCCATCATGAGCATTTAGACGTCTATTTCTTCTTGGCCTACGCATCAGCAGCTAAACAAGAACAAGCCTTAACACAACACTGGTTAAAAAAATATGTGTCATGTTTAGAACATGATTTAGAGCTATTACAACTCCACCCTGCATTTAATGCCATACGCCAAGAAGATTGGTTTAAAACATTGATTCAAAAAAAAGCTCACTAATGTGAGCTTTTTTTATTTGACTATCTTGTGCTATCCACATGTAGTTGTTGATTCAACTCATCAATCACGATCGCCCACTCATCATCTTTATCCCAGTGACTTTTGAGAAAATCACGCTGACCCGCACTCCAAAATTCCGCTTCATGCAGTTTTTGATCAGCGCGCAGTTGATGGGTTTTCACAAAGTTTTCGATTGCTGCCTCATCAGCCCCAAGCCCGAGTTGTTCGAATAAAAGCTCAAGTGTCGGTTGCTGTTCAAACATTGTTATTCTCCAAATCATGTCCTTTATCAAAACAATCTAACAGCAAATCGCCTTGGCATGCAGCGATAGGTCTATATTTTCTTGTTGTTTTTTGTTCTTAAACGACATAAAAAAAGCACTCTCGAGGAGAGTGCTTTCAATTTATCAAAAAGATAAATTATTTAACCATGTCAGCAATTGCTGCACGTTCTTCTTCAAGCTCATTCAACGTGAAGTTGATGCGCTCACGGCTGAACTCGTCAATTTCTAAGCCTTGAACGATTTTGTATTCACCGTTTTCAGTGGTTACAGGGAAACCGAACATAACGCCTTCTGGAATACCATAAGAACCATCAGATGGAATGCCCATAGTTACCCATTTGCCGTTTGTGCCCAACGCCCAGTCACGCATGTGATCGATTGCAGCGTTTGCAGCTGAAGCAGCTGAAGACAAACCACGTGCTTCGATAATCGCAGCACCACGTTTACCAACAGTTGGAAGGAACACATCTTTGTTCCATGCTGCATCGTTGATTTTGTCTTTTAAGCTTACGCCATTTGCAGTTGCAAAACGGTAGTCAGCGTACATTGTTGGAGAGTGGTTACCCCAAACAGTCATGTCTTCGATGTCAGAAACTGCAACACCTGCTTTTTGAGCAAGTTGAGTCAAGGCACGGTTGTGGTCAAGACGTAACATTGCGGTAAAGTTTTTCGCTGGAAGATCTGGAGCAGATTTCATTGCGATGTAAGCATTGGTGTTTGCCGGGTTACCAACAACCAATACTTTAACGTCACGGCTAGCAACTTCGTTAAGTGCTTGGCCTTGACCGATAAAGATTTCGCCATTCACTTTCAACAAGTCAGCACGTTCCATACCAGGACCACGTGGGCGAGAACCAACTAATAACGCATAGTCAGCATCTTTAAATGCAACTTTAGGATCATCAGTCCCGATCATGCCTGCCAATAATGGGAAAGCACAGTCATCAAGTTCCATCATCACGCCTTTAAGCGCTTGTTGAGCTTTCTCAAAAGGAACTTCAAGCAATTGTAAAATTACTGGTTGATCTTTACCTAACATTTCTCCGCTTGCGATACGGAATAATAAGCTATAACCAATTTGACCAGCAGCGCCTGTAACGGCAACACGAACGGGTTGCTTCATGTGATATTCTCCAATGAGATGCGTTTGCACGATTGAACGCTATTATTATTCAATCGAATTATCATAAACGGCAAAGATTGTACTCTAAAGCGAATACAGATGCATGTAAAAGAGAATGAATTTCAACGAAAGTCTAATAGAAAATACAAATCAAACTAGGTAAATACCTAGTAACTGCCTTTAATTGTAAATTCACTTGGGCAGCCCGTCACAATATGGCTTGCGCATTGTTTATATTGACCATTTTTCTGATAACAAACGCGTATTTCAGTCAGCACCGAATCAAATCTCGATGACTGGCAAGTAAAACGAATACCATTCGGCGGTAATGAAGGATTGAGCTTGGTAAATTGCTGTCTTAAGCTTTCCTTTTGTACTTCAATGGGGCTTTGTTGCATAAATAAATTTCATCCCCATACATGTTAGATGAATACAGAATCAAAAAGCCGATACAAAACAACGAACTGG
>NZ_JALGBR010000032.1:0-8394 GCF_022808535.1 Acinetobacter sp. NIPH1876 | reverse complement strand
TTTGGCTAGTAAATAGAGTTTTCGGTCTCTAAGCTTTTTTGAAGGGAAAATCATTGACTCAGATCCCTATTTGCAACAGTGCCGTCAAAACTGCAAGTATGCAGTCTTGACCAGGCATCTAGGGGTCGTCTCAGAATTCGGAAAATAAAGCACGCTAAGGCGTAGTCACCCCGTGACTCCCCCGCGCCGATGCAGCGAGCTTCGTTCCGTCTTGCAGTGACGCAATCAGCGGGCAGGAAACGTTCCCTTTCCGCGCATGGCAGGCGCACACCAGTTCAGACAGCACGGCCTCCATGCGTGCCAAGTCGGCCATCTTCTCGCGCACATCCTTGAGCTTGTGCTCGGCCAGGCCGCTGGCTTCCTCGCAATGGGTGCCATCCTCCAGCCGCAGTAGCTCGGCGATTTCGTCCAGGCTAAAGCCCAGCCGCTGGGCCGATTTCACGAACCGCACTCGTGTTACATCCGCCTCGCCATAGCGGCGAATGCTGCCATAGGGCTTGTCTGGCTCCGGCAGCAGGCCCTTGCGCTGGTAGAACCGGATGGTCTCCACATTGACCCCGGCCGCCTTGGCAAAAACGCCAATGGTCAGATTCTCAAAATTAATTTGCATATCGCTTGACTCCGTACATAACTACGGAAGTAAGCTTAAGCTATCCAAACCAAATTTGAAAGGACAAGCGTATGTCTGAACCACAAAACGGGCGCGGCGCGCTCTTCGCCGGTGGGCTGGCCGCCATTCTTGCGTCGGCCTGCTGCCTGGGGCCGCTGGTTTTGATCGCCTTGGGGTTCAGCGGGGCATGGATCGGCAACCTGACGGTATTGGAGCCGTATCGGCCGATCTTCATCGGCGCGGCGCTGGTTGCACTGTTCTTTGCCTGGCGGCGCATCGTCCGACCGACCGCAGCCTGCAAGCCGGGCGAGGTGTGCGCGATTCCGCAAGTGCGCACCACCTACAAGCTCATTTTCTGGTTCGTCGCCGTGTTGGTCTTGGTCGCGCTTGGTTTTCCCTACGTCATGCCATTTTTCTACTAATCAGGAGTTCATCATGAAAAAGCTGTTTGCCTCCCTCGCTCTCGCCGCTTTCGTTGCCCCCGTGTTCGCCGCCACTCAGACCGTAACGCTGTCCGTGCCTGGCATGACCTGCGCCTCTTGCCCGATCACTGTCAAGCACGCGCTTTCCAAGGTTGAGGGCGTGAGCAAGACCGACGTAAGTTTCGACAAGCGCCAGGCCGTCGTCACCTTCGACGATGCCAAGACCAACGTCCAGAAGTTGACCAAGGCGACCGAGGACGCGGGCTATCCGTCCAGCCTCAAACGCTGATCCGTTAACCGAACTCGGGAGCGACACATGGGACTCATCACGCGCATCGCTGGCAAAACCGGCGCGCTCGGCAGCGTCGTTTCCGCGATGGGCTGCGCCGCCTGTTTTCCTGCCATCGCCAGCTTTGGCGCGGCCATCGGACTGGGCTTCTTGAGCCAGTACGAGGGGCTATTCATTGGCATCCTGCTGCCGATGTTCGCCGGCATCACGTTACTCGCCAATGCTATCGCTTGGCTCAATCATCGACAGTGGCGACGCACGGCGCTCGGCACGATAGGCCCGATCTTGGTGCTAGCAGCGGTGTTTTTAATGCGGGCTTACGGCTGGCAGAGCGGTGGACTGCTCTATGTCGGCCTGGCCTTGATGGTTGGGGTGTCGGTCTGGGATTTCATCTCGCCAGCACATCGCCGCTGCGGGCCGGACAGCTGTGAATTGCCAGAACAACGTGGCTGACGGCAACAGCCGTAGCCACCACAGAAAAGGAAAAATACATGACCACCCTGAAAATCACCGGGATGACCTGCGACTCGTGCGCGGCTCACGTCAAGGAAGCCTTGGAGAAAGTGCCCGGCGTGCAATCGGCGCTGGTGTCCTATCCGAAGGGCACAGCGCAACTCGCCATTGAGGCGGGCACGTCATCGGATGCGCTGACTACCGCCGTGGCCGGACTGGGCTACGAGGCAACGCTTGCCGATGCGCCACCGACGGACAACCGCGCCGGCCTGCTCGACAAGATGCGCGGCTGGATAGGGGCCGCTGATAAGCCCAGTGGCAACGAACGCCCGTTGCAGGTCGTCGTCATTGGTAGCGGTGGCGCGGCAATGGCGGCAGCACTGAAGGCCGTCGAGCAAGGCGCGCACGTCTCGCTGATCGAGCGCGGCACCATCGGCGGCACCTGCGTCAACGTCGGCTGCGTGCCGTCCAAGATCATGATTCGCGCCGCCCACATCGCCCATTTACGTCGGGAAAGTCCGTTCGACGGCGGTATCGCGGCGACTGTGCCTGCGATTGACCGCAGCAAACTACTGGCCCAGCAGCAGGCGCGCGTCGAAGAACTGCGCCATGCCAAGTACGAAGGCATTCTGGACGGCAACCCGGCCATCACCGTTGTACATGGTGAGGCGCGTTTCAAGGATGAGCAGAGCCTGGTCGTCCGTTTAAACGATGGTGGCGAGCGCGTGGTAGCTTTCGACCGCTGCTTAGTCGCCACGGGTGCCAGCCCGGCCGTGCCGCCGATTCCGGGCCTGAAAGAGTCACCCTACTGGACTTCGACCGAGGCCCTGGTCAGCGACACCCTTCCCGAACGCCTAGCCGTGATCGGCTCGTCGGTGGTCGCGCTGGAACTGGCGCAAGCCTTCGCCCGGCTGGGCAGCCAGGTCACGATCCTAGCTCGCAACACGCTGTTCTTCCGCGACGACCCGGCCATCGGCGAGGCCGTTACAGCCGCGTTCCGTGCCGAAGGGATCAAGGTATTGGAACACACGCAAGCCAGCCAGGTCGCGCATGTGGACGGCGAATTCGTGCTGACCACCGGGTACGGTGAAATACGCGCCGACCAGCTGCTGGTCGCCACTGGCAGGGCACCGAACACGCGCAGCCTGGCATTGGAAGCGGCGGGAGTCGCTGCCAATGCGCAGGGGGCCATCGTCATCGACAAGGGCATGCGCACCAGTACGCCACACATTTATGCGGCTGGCGACTGCACCGACCAGCCTCAGTTCGTCTATGTGGCGGCAGCGGCCGGCACCCGTGCTGCGATCAACATGACTGGCGGCGATGCGGCCCTGGACCTGACCGCAATGCCGGCCGTGGTATTCACCGACCCGCAGGTCGCCACCGTGGGCTACAGCGAGGCGGAAGCACATCACGACGGGATCGAGACCGACAGTCGCACCTTGACCTTGGACAACGTGCCGCGTGCGCTTGCCAACTTCGACACACGCGGCTTCATCAAGCTGGTCATCGAGGAAGGTAGCGGACGGCTCATCGGCGTGCAAGCGGTGGCCCCGGAAGCGGGTGAACTGATCCAGACGGCGGTGCTCGCCATTCGCAACCGTATGACCGTGCAGGAACTGGCCGACCAATTGTTCCCCTACCTGACCATGGTCGAAGGGCTGAAGCTCGCGGCGCAGACCTTCAGCAAGGACGTGAAGCAGCTTTCGTGCTGCGCCGGATGAGGAAAAGGAGGTGTTCAATGAGCGCCTACACAGTGTCCCGGCTGGCCCTTGATGCCGGGGTGAGCGTGCATATCGTGCGCGACTACCTGCTGCGCGGATTGCTACGGCCGGTCGCGTGCACCACGGGCGGCTACGGCTTGTTCGATGACACCGCGTTGCAACGGCTGCGCTTTGTGCGGGCTGCCTTCGAAGCGGGTATCGGCCTGGACGCACTGGCGCGGCTGTGCCGGGCGCTGGATGCTGCGGACGGTGACGGTGCGTCTGCGCAGCTTGCCGTGTTGCGGCAACTCGTCGAGCGTCGGCGCGAGGCCCTGGCCAGCCTCGAAATGCAACTGGCCGCCATGCCAACCGAACCGGCACAGCACGCGGAGAGTCTGCCATGAACAGCCCAGAGCACTTGCCGTCTGAGACGCACAAACCGATCACCGGCTACTTGTGGGGCGCGCTGGCCGTGCTCACCTGTCCCTGCCATTTGCCGATTCTCGCCATTGTGCTAGCCGGCACGACGGCCGGCGCGTTCATCGGGGAGCACTGGGGTATTGCAGCCCTCACGCTGACCGGCTTGTTTGTCCTGTCTGTGACGCGGCTGCTGCGGGCCTTCAAGGGAAGATCATGACCGCTTCCCAGCCAGCCGAGAGTGGGCAGCTTTGAGCTTCGCTACCAATCTGGAGGAGTACCACCATGAACGCAAACGCCCCGAACACTGCCAGTTGCACCACCTGCTGCGTATGCTGCAAAGAAATTCCGCTCGATGCCGCCTTCACCCCGGAAGGCGCGGAATACGTCGAACATTTCTGCGGGCTGGATTGCTATGAACGCTTCCAGGCACGCGCCAAGGCCGCGACAGAATCTGACATTGCGCCTGTCCCTGGCGGTTCGCAGCCGTCAGATTGAAGCATGGTCTATTAATACATTTATTATTAGATCACTCTGCTAAAAATTTTAGTTAGACCACCTAAGCAATTTAAGTTTAATAAGTTTAATAAGTTTAATAAGTTTAATAAGTTTAATAAGTTTAATAAGTTTAATAAGTTTAACTGCTATAAAGTGGTATTGTTCACTAGTACACTCATTTATGAAGGATTAAAGGTAACCATCCGATAAAGCACCCAACACATCCCTCGCTTCAGTAGCTTTGCAGTAAGTACTAAATTCAAATCCCGTATGTAGATATATTCGCCTTTTGGATGGAGAACAAGCTCTGCACCACCAAAGCCCACATTTATTACATTGCCTTACCCTGCAACGTTTAATCCATCCATTACAGCAATACTACCCGTTCACATTACTTTATCTCGGCTGATAATCAGCGCAGTAACTTTAGCCAATCTCGCTGCAATTTCCATGTCAGGAATTTGTCCACTTATTCCAATGATGATGAGAACTGCAGCATTGACTTAGATCGCCAGTGCTCAGTACTGGCCATCATGTAGCTTTTATCGCTTTAGCGCCTTAACTTATTTAAGTGGCGTAACTTGCATAACTTATGCATCCTATTTAAGTGATGTAAGTTATAGTATTCCGTGTCAGGAATCTGTCTACTTATCAGCGTCCGCGGAACTGCAGGATTTCTGCTTTGTTGTTCGCAACGAGGGCTAATTCTGGAGTTCCGTATAAGGCATAATCAATAACGACGCCTGATGCGAACATAGCGATTGGGCTGAAACGGAAGGTATCAGGAGCAATCGCTTTGGCAGAATTCCCCAAGGTGCTCACAATAAGATTCACATTGATGAAATCTGGCTTTCTACTCAGCCCATGGATATGCGAGCAGTTACTTATACTGCTCTTTCTCATGTCCTAAAAGCCTTTGACCATGTCAAATCGCAACATTGAGGTTATCTTGTTTTGGAATAAGCGTGGTCATTGTATGAAAGTGTTGATACATGATGGACTGGGTATTCAAAGCTCTACGGTTGAAACAAGCAACATTTCACTGGACTCAAACTCATCATAGTGAAACAATTACAAGCATTGATTCAGAGTTTCGCTTGATAAAGAATTTGACAATGTGCATCAAACATCATGACATCAATTCAGTCAGCCAAGCTGAATAGCCTAGATCCGTGTCTGTGCAGAAAAGGACGCCTTCATATAAAATAACTCAAATAGATAAATTACCACCACACTGCTAGAGCCTGAGCTGAATTTAAAAATATCTATAGGGTTCACCGGGGACTTACAGTAAATTTAACTTGGATAAAAAATATCCCCCTTAAAAAAGTGGGATATTTTTAATTTATTTATTTAATATTTCTTTTAATTCATCTGCACTATATGTCGATAAATTTTCTATAGCTGCTCGAACAATACTTGAACGATTTATTCTTGCATTTTGCCCTTTTACAACCAGCTCATCAATTAGTTTACTAATATCTTCATTGAGAGAAAAAGTGTAACGAATAAATTTTTTTTCACTTGATTCTAAAGCCTTTACCCTCTTTTCTGCACCAGATATAAATGCATCTAACATTTTATCTTGTTCAGTAGGTTCAGGTTTTTTGTTTAGCCCAGTTAAACCAGCCATAGTTATACTCCTAAAAACTCTCTTGCAATACTTTCAATTTCAGCTTTCGCTTTAGGATCACTATTTACTTCAAAAACCGAAAGCCCATTTTCATCTGCATCATCATAAACATTTCGATTTGTTGTGATTGAATTCAATG
The DNA here is from genome assembly GCF_022808535.1 of Acinetobacter sp. NIPH1876. Classification (NCBI taxonomy): domain Bacteria; kingdom Pseudomonadati; phylum Pseudomonadota; class Gammaproteobacteria; order Moraxellales; family Moraxellaceae; genus Acinetobacter; species Acinetobacter sp. NIPH1876. The sequence goes on along the minus strand of NZ_JALGBR010000032.1, from coordinate 2,230 downwards.
CATCAATACCAAATGATTTGCATGCCTCTTTTGCATCTAAAATTCTTTGAACTTGAGAAGGAAGAGTTGGACACTGAGTAATAATTGCTCTAGCTTTCAGATTTGGATTTACTGTCTTTGCTAATTTTAAAACTTGTTCCATATGATCTAAAGTTTTTAGATCTCTTCGTTTGGGTCTAAACGGCAATAACATATGTGTAGCTATAGTCATTGCTGAACGTAATGCTTCAGAATCCTGTCCACCTGCATCAATGATAATATCTTGGTATCTTTTATCTAAATCTTTTAAAACTGAACGTATATTCCCTGATGCTTGTACTGATGGAATATTATTTAATTCATCGTTTTCATCTCTTTCTTTGACCCAATCTGTTGTTGTTCCTTGAGGGTCAGCATCTAATAAGAGGACGTCTCTTTGACTTTGTTGTAAGTAAACTGCAAGATTTTGAGCTAAACAGCTTTTACCAGCACCGCCTTTTTCACCACCAACTAAGATAATCATAATTTATGTAAGTTACGTAAGTTTGTTTGTGTATAATTTAACGGTGATTTATGAAGTAATCAACTATCATGAAAAAAAAAATTAAAAAAAAGTTATCCACAAAAGAATGGTCTTTTTGAATTTATATATATTTATTTAAATTTATTATTTATATCTCTGCTCAAAGCTTGACTAGCAAAGGGATACAGGAAGTATATGTTGACAAATTCCTACCAATAAGTTGACTTTTTCCTGTTTCTGAGTTGACATATTCCTACCAATAAGTTGACTTTTTCCTGTTTCTAAGTTGACAAATTCTGTGCATAAGTTGACAAATTCTTTTATAAAAAATACTTTCATTTGTGGACGTTAAGTAGTATTGTCAATATATCTATTTATAACATTTTCCTTAATATATCTCCCTATGAGTAACATAGTATATAAAGATAATAATTTGGTTGAAGCATCGTATTCACTAAATCTATCTGAGCAAAGGCTAATATTAATTGCGATCATTGCTGCTCGAGAAATTGAGAAAGAACTTACTTCTGATACTATACTTACGATTCATGCTTCTGAATACATGAAACAGTTTAATTTAGGACGTCAAGCATCTTATGAAGCGTTACAATCTGCATGTGATAATCTTTTTGAACGGCATTTGAATTATAAAGCAGTAGATCCTATAACTGGAAAAATAGGAATATACAAAAGTAGGTGGGTTTCAAAAGTTGGTTATGTTAAGGAAGAGGGATGCGTCCAACTAATTTTTGCACCAGATATTATCCCCTTATTTGTAAAACTTGAAGAAAAGTTCACAAGATATGAACTTAAACAAATCTCACCACTTACAAGCATTTATGCTATTCGCCTGTATGAGTTACTCATACGTTGGAGATCAACTGGTAAGTTATATATTTCTATAGATGAGCTTAGATTAAAACTCGGATTGATAGAAGATGAATATAAAAAGATGGGAGACTTTAAAAAAAGGGTTCTTACCGTAGCTTTAAATCAAATTAACAAATTTACGGATATTACTGTTTCTTATATACAAAAAAAGGAGGGAAGAAATATTTCAGAATTACATTTCATGTTTGAAGAAAAAGAACAAAATAAAACGAGTACAAGTGCTCCTTTAGAGCCAACTTATAAATTGACAGCTAAGCAATGTATATTCTTTGCTAAAAAGCTATGTGATATTACTAACTATCCAAAATTTGGTAATGATTTCGCACATCGTGGAGAGACTCTAGAAGACTTTCAGGAAAGGATATCAAGTGATCTTCTTGATAGCGATAATGTTAGAAAGTATTTTTCTTATTTGTTAGAAGTTGGTTATGCTCCTAAATACAAGAAGTAACCCTTTAGTTAATTGTCACTTTAAACAAAAGACCACGCCCTCTCATACTAAGTTTTTAATTAAGATTGCTTTCATGTGATTTTAATATGAATTAGCATAAGTTACATAACTTATGCTGGTTAAGTAACCACCTATCCTGCCTTTATAATTTATTGCTGCAGTTCTCATCATCATTGGAATAAGTGGACAGATTCCTGACACGGAATACTATAACTTACATCACTTAAATAGGATGCATAAGTTGTGTAAGTTACGCCACTTAAATAAGTTAAGGCGCTAAAGCGATAAAAGCTACATGATGGTCAGTACTGAGCACTGGCGATCTAAGTCAATGCTGCAGTTCTCATCATCATTGGAATAAGTGGACAAATTCCTGACATGGAAAT
>NZ_JALGBR010000031.1:0-8707 GCF_022808535.1 Acinetobacter sp. NIPH1876 | reverse complement strand
AAATACAGAAATACAGAAATACAGAAATACAGAAATACAGAAATACAGAAATACAGAAATACAGAAATACAGAAATACAGAAATTAATTATTTAGGTATATGAATTTTAAATTTTTTGTTTAACAAATTTGCAGTTAGATAATATTAATAAATTCTAATGTTCTTAAGATTTTTTTAGAGTAAGTTCACGATTTCGTTAGAAATAATAGATTCTAAATAAGAAAAAGTGATCGAATTTTAGATTTTAAAATATTTGACTGAGCGGCTGCTTAAAACTATCATTCCTTTGCTGACCTAAATTGTCAGTCGGTTTTGACAGGCCGTGGCGTATAGCGTACCTGATTCATACTTTTTCAAGTGTGGGTTTATGTGCGAAACCCTCGTGTTCCCCCTTTGCGGTAGAACGGGAGGGGGACGCTTCGTGCGTGCTGGTTCTATATGCCCAGTCTGTCAACCCCCTCTTTGTTCTACCACCATCATTTGACAGTGATTTGGTAGAACCTTTATTCGCATATAGGAATTTATCATGTCTCATTCATTTTTTCTCATTTGTGCCTCGCCACATGTTCAGCCTCATTATTTCAGACAATGGGGAATACAGAGCTAATTCTTAATTAGGTGTATTAAAAACAACATTTTTAAATAGAACAATTCATAAGGTGGATGGCTAAGTCACGCCTATAAAAAATACCTATTTTTATGTCCCCCTTGTGATTGTGAGTTATTGCATTAAACATGTGTGGGAATAACTATGACTGAATTAACGAAACCAAAAATCATTCCAATCGAAAACTACCCAAAGAAATCCAAGCTATTTTTAAAGTGTGTAGTCTTACCGATTGTGATCTTTTTAATTGTTGCCAAGATTTTTTCTTTTGGCGCTTTCGCCTATGTCTTCTTTGGCTTTGACCTATTCTGGTTTGTGATCATTTACTACCTATATCAATACGGAAATACCTACTTTGATGGGATGACCGAGCAGCTCAAACGTCAGGGTGAAACCTTTAATTATCAAAATCGTGGAGTCTGGATTAATAGCCAAGACAAGACCATCATTCTTTTTGATCAGCCTGATCAACGTTTAGTTAAATATCCTTTTGATTACATTACCTCTGTAGGTCATTACAACTTGGTCGAAGATCGCTTCAGAACCACGACTACCGTGATCAGTAACCCGATGATGGGTACACATGTTAATCAGCGTGAACATCGAACACCAATGAAGCGTGAGTTCCAAGTCAATATTGGAACACGAGATCAATTTAAACCTAACTATAGCCTTAAGGTGCTGTTCCCTTGGCGTAGTCCAAAAATGGCAAGTGAAATCCGTCAGTTACTATCGGCTGATCATTATCAATAACAACAATATATAGGATAAGAATCAGATGAAAAAATTAATGCTCAGTATTGTTATGACTACTGGTATGGTCGTAACTAGTTCAACAGTATGTGCTGAAACCAAAAAAGTGAACCTGTCAGCAGGGTTAAACTATGTTCTGTCTCAAGTAGCAACAAAGGGAGATAACAACCAAAGTAACCATAATATGGGGATGCTTTACTACCTAGGTAAAAATGGCGTACCGATAGATCATAAAAAAGCTGCTGAATGGTTTTCCAAGTCAGCCGCTAATGGTTATGCCCCATCCCAGTACGCATTATCGGCCATGTATTTAAATGGAGATGGTGTGCCACAGGATGCAGAAAAAGGTATAGCCTTATTGCAAAGTGCTGCACGGCAGGGACAACCTGAAGCAGTCAAGTTATACAATACATTGCAGGCTAAAGCACAACAGCTCAATACCACTCAAACGTCATCAGTACAAACAGCCACAACGGCTATTAAATACTATAATACATCCACGCTTGAGCCTAAAAACTTTAAGCAAGTGGTACTTCCTAACCTAAATACGGATACCATTGCCCGAAGTTTTTATAAAGTGACATCATCCAGAGAAAGAAAAAAAGATGATTATTGGGGAAGTGGCAAATATTACTATGTTAATAAGCCTAGTGACTTGGACGATCTCACTGACGCTGTGATCAGTATCGCCCCTATTTTTACATACCAAAATATGCAGGGCGAAACCCGTTATTTAGTCCCTGTAGAAGTGACTTTAGCAATCGAAGGCAGGATAGAAACCTCACATACTACACGAGGTACTTTGGAATTATATCTCTTTAAAAAGTTGGGCAATGGACAATTCCAAATGGTTTCAAAAACAGCCCAAGGGGGAATTGAAAGTATCGAGGGATATGGTCGAACCTCATGGAACGCCCAAGAGTTTAAGAGGAATTTACAAGCTTTTGGAAACAATACACTAGGAAGCTACACCATTGATGGTTATGACGGTAATGGTTATGGGGAAAGCGTATGGTCACTGCTTCTGTTAAATGAAGAAAGCTATATTGTTGAACAAATGTTTGACGAGGGAAAAGTTTCAGAACAACCAGAGTACGGCTATTCTTCAGCAATCAAAGTTAACCAAAATGGACAACCATTTTATCCATTCCAGATTCATTATAAAGGGACGGATTTGAACGACAATGATCGGAAGGTTACAATAAATAAAATTATAATTTATCAGTATGATAGCAAGAGTAAGTTGTATTCGAAGCAGAAATAATACTCCTAAATTTGAATAGATATATTGATGTCTATCCTCCTATTTCTATGTGCTAGGAATTGGAGGAAGTTATGAGAACGAGGAGACTTCAGGGAGTATTCAACAAATTAGAAATGATGGTGATCGTACTGACTTTTTTATTCATTTGGAAAGTATCTTTCAGGTAGATAAAGTAGGCAATAAGGCTAGAAATATGCTCAACTAACTATTCACTTTTTTCATATAACGTTCTTGTTTCGACTACTAAAAAAACTGTAAAACCTCATATTTTCAAATGCTTTTTTTAAAAATATGTTAAATTTTACATCAATATATTTTTTAAATTTAAGTGATAAAAGCACTTTATAATTTGGAGCTTGGTCTGAATGTCAGCTTTAACAAATTTACTTCAATCGATTGAAAAAATTAGCCTTACAAATAGAGATAAAGGTACTTCATTTGAGAATTTGATGATTCAATATTTCTTAAATGAACCTAAATATGCCGAAATTTATACAGAAGTTTTGTCATATTCTGATTGGGTTGAAAAGTACGGTGAAAAGTTAAAAGTTACTGATAAACGTGACTATGGTATTGATCTTATTGCGGTAACTATTGATGGTGAATTTCATCCAATCCAGTGTAAAAATTACAACACTACAAAAATTCAGAAGAAAGATATTGATAGCTTTTTAGGTGGCTCTGGTAAATCTTATTTTGCGTATCGCTATATCGTAGCCTCAACGGATGATTGGACTGATAATGCTAAATCATCTTTAGTGGATGCAAATCCACCTGTTGCAACTATTTCATTATTAGATTTAGAAGGCAGTTTAATTGACTGGTCACAGTTTAATTTTGATTCAAATGTGAAGCCTATATTTCGTAAAAAAAATAGTTTAAGAGATCATCAACGTCCCGCATTGTCGGCAGTCAAATATGGATTAGCTGAGGCAGATCGTGGCAAGCTTATTATGGCCTGTGGTACGGGTAAGACCTTTACCTCTTTGCGTATTGCTGAGGAACTGGTAGGTCGTGGTAAAAATGTATTGTTTCTAGTCCCTAGTCTTGCATTACTTAGTCAAACGCTTGATGAGTGGACTCAACAAACATCATTAGGTATCCGCAGTTTTGCAGTTTGTTCTGATAGTGATGTTGGTAAGAAAAAAGATGATGACAATATTGTAGTCGGGATTAGTGACTTAAAATTCCCTGCTACAACCAATCCCCAAAGTTTAGTTAAGGCATTTAAGGCAAGAGATTTATTTAAACCGAATGAAGCGAATGAGGACATGAATGTGGTTTTCTCAACCTATCATTCAATTGATGTCATTGCAGAAGCTCAAAAAGCAGGATTCCCTGAATTTGATTTAATTATTTGTGATGAAGCACACCGTACCACAGGTGCAACTTTTGAGGGAGATGATGAATCCAAGTTTGTGCGTATTCATAATAATGATTATGTACAAGGTAAGAAACGTCTATATATGACAGCTACTCCTCGTATTTATGGTGATACAGCTAAAGAAACAGAAGGTGTGACACTTTGCTCAATGGATGATAAATCGCTGTATGGTGAAGATCTATATGTCATAACATTCTCGCAAGCAGTAAAAATGGGCATTTTATGTGACTATAAGGTAATTGTACTTGCTGTTGAAGAAAGTCATATTAATCGTCAATTACAAGGCTTATTAAAAGACGAAAATAACTCTCTAAAAGTTGATGATGCTGCAAAAATTGTTGGCTGTTGGAAAGCTCTCGCTAAACAAGGTTTATATAATCCAGATGGCACAGTTGCAAAGCCAATGGAACGTGCGGTTGCCTTCTGTCAAGTGATTGAAAAAGAATATAAAGGCAAAAAACATAAAGTTAGTTCTAAGCAAATCACGGAAATGTTTAGTGCTGTTGTTGAAGCATATCAACAAGCGGAAATGGATCATTTATACAGAACAGAAGAAGATCCATATATTGATCCATCATTAAAACTTAATTGCGAAGTTAAACATGTTGACGGAGGGATGAATGCAACCGAGAAGAAAGATAAAATCACTTGGTTGAAAGAAACAGCCCCTGAAAATACTTGTCGTATCCTGTCTAATGTGCGCTGTTTATCAGAGGGTGTAGACGTTCCGTCACTTGATGCAGTTCTTTTCCTAACACCTCGCAACTCACAGGTTGATGTTGTGCAATCTGTTGGACGTGTCATGCGTAAAGCTGATGGTAAGCAACTTGGTTATGTCATATTACCTGTAGTGATTCCTGCGGGTGTTGAGCCTGAACAGGCGTTAAATTCTAATGAAGCCTATCGTGTGGTATGGCAAGTACTTAACGCTCTACGTGCGCATGATGACCGCTTTGATGCGATGATCAACAAGTTAGAGTTTAATGGCAAAGACGTATCTCGCATGGAGGTTATTGCGGTTGCTGATAAGGTTGTTAAAAAGACTAAAAAAGCCAAACCAAAACAAGGTGACGATGAAACAACGACTACAGGTTTAAGTGATGGAAAGAAACAAAGGGCCAAAGCACAAGCCAAAGGTGGTTCATCTATTGGTACAGCAGAAACCCCGCTACCAGTTCAAGAGGAAATGGTATTTGAAGTTGGTGAGATTGAACGTGCTTTATATGCCAAGATCGTAAAAAAATGTGGTAATCGTCATCATTGGGAAGATTGGGCAAGTGATGTAGCGAAAATTGCTAAAACTCATATTGACCGCATTCAAGCTATTCTTGAAAACTCGGAAAATACGAATGAAATTACCGCTTTCAATGAATTTGCTCATGAATTACGTGATGATTTGAATAACAGCGTATCTGATGCTGAAATCATTGAAATGTTGGCACAACATTTAATCACCAAACCAGTTTTTGACGCCCTATTCAAAGATCATAGCTTTGCTGAACACAACCCAATGAGTTTAGCAATGCAAAAGGTACTTGATGCCCTCAATGAGCATCATTTGGATAAAGAAGTAGACACGCTTAATTCATTCTATGAATCAGTGCGTATGCGAGCAGAAGGAATTAATACAGCCGAAGGTAAGCAAAGTATTATTTTAACGCTGTACGATTCATTCTTTAAGAATGCCTTTCCACGCATGACTGAAAAGCTAGGGATTGTTTATACCCCTGTAGAGGTGGTGGATTTCATTATTCATAGTGTCAATGATGTACTGAAAAGCGAATTTGGTAAAACCTTTGCTGATGATAACGTGCATGTACTTGATCCATTTACAGGTACAGGTACATTTATCAATCGCTTATTACAATCAGGTTTAATCCCTGCGGATCGTTTGATCTACAAATACAAAAATGAAATCCACGCCAATGAGATCGTTTTATTAGCGTATTACATCGCATCAATTAATATTGAAACCGTGTATCACGATCAGATGAAAGTGATTAATCCTGAGCTAGAATATACACCATTTGAAGGGATTTGTTTAACCGACACCTTTGAAATGTACGAAAAAGAGGATTTAGTTAGCAAAATTTTAATTGATAACAGTGCACGACGTAAACGCCAAAAGGATCTTGATATTCGTGTGATTATTGGTAATCCACCTTATTCATCAGGTCAAGAATCTGCAAATGATAATAATGCGAATGTTGCCTATCCCCATTTAGATGAACGCATTAGAACAACCTACGCAGAATATACAACTTCCACCAATAAAAACTCACTTTATGATTCATATATTCGTGCAATTCGTTGGGCGAGTGATCGTATCAAAGACTGTGGTGTGATTGGTTTTGTAACCAATGGTGGTTACATTGATACGAATTCTGCCGATGGTTTACGCAAATGTTTGGCTGATGAATTTAGCTCATTGTACTTCTTCCATTTAAGAGGCAATCAACGCACTTCGGGCGAGCGTTCACGGCAAGAAGGTGGCAAAATCTTTGGTGGTGGTAGTCGTGCACCGATTGTGATTGCAGTATTGGTTAAAAACCCAAAAGTAAAACAATATGGTCAAATCTATTTTCATGACATCGGTGATTATCTAAGCCGTGAAGACAAATTAGAGAAAATTTCTGATCTAGTCAGTATTAATGGCATTACTGCAATTGATGGTTGGACGAAAATTACACCTGATGAACATAACGATTGGTTAAATCAGCGTGATGATAGTTTTAGCGGCTTTATTGAGATTGGAAATAAGAAAGATAAATCTAAAATAAGTTTATTCTTGAATTACTCAAGAGGTGCAGAATCAGGTCGCGATGCTTGGGTATATCAAAGTAGTAATGAGAAGTTAAAACATAATATAGAAAGTATGATCAACTTTTATAATAATAATCTAACAAATGGCAATAATCCAATAATGGATACAACCAAGATCAGTTGGACAAGTAGCTTATTATCTAGTTTTGAAAAAAAGAATAACATAACATTTGATGAAAGTCTTATTCGCTTTTCAATTTATAGACCATACCAAAAACAAAATTTATATTTTGGTGGTGGATTAATACATCGTGTCGGTCAGATGCCTCAAATCTTTCCAACATCAGATACGGAAAATTTAATTTTATATATAAGCGGTAGCAGTAGTAGCGGTAAAGATTTTTCTGTAATTATCACTAATATTATTCCTGATTTAAATATGCAACATTCAGGAGGACAAGGTTTCCCACTTTACCTTTACGAAGAAACTACAGTAAAAGGCAATGGTGCTGACCTATTTAACCATGCTCAAACCAAAACAGCAGATGGAAAATATATTCGTAAAGATGCCATTAGTGATGAAGGGCTAAAGCATTTCCAAGATGCCTACCCGACTGAAACGATTAGCAAGGAAGATATTTTCTACTATGTGTATGGCTTATTACATAGTGAAGATTATCGTAGTCGTTATGCTGACAACCTTACCAAAGAGTTACCACGCATCCCATGCGTGAAAAAAACTGAAGATTTCTGGGCATTCTCTAAAGCAGGGCGTGATTTGGCACATTGGCATTTAAACTATGAAACTGTAGAGCCGTATAAAGCTAAATTGGACTTGGGTGGTAAATCATTAAAGCAGCTAGCAGATAAAGACTTCTATGTGACCAAAATGAAATTCCCAAAAAAGGATCAAAAGGATACGGTGGTCTATAACAATGCCATTACCATTCGTGAAATCCCTATAGAGGCTTATGACTACGTTGTGAATGGTAAGTCAGCACTTGAATGGGTAATGGAGCGCCAAGGTGTTTCTACGCACAAAGACAGTGGTATTGTAAACGATGCAAACAATTGGGCAATTGAAACTATGGGTGATGCTAAATATCCATTGAATTTGTTTTTACGTGTGATAAAGGTAAGTTTGGAAACAATGAAGATTGTCAAAGCTTTGCCTAAGTTGGATATTTAAATTCAGGGGATAACTAATGATTAAACTTACAAATATTGAAATTCTAAAATATAAATCATTCACGACACCTCAATCCGTACATATTGAAGATGGGCGAATTCAAACATGAGGTGCGACAGTTTCAAAAGCCATATGATAATCAACAAGCTGAGCAAATTTCTCTAATGGTGTAAGCCAATCTAACGCTTTTCTAGGACGAGTATTCAGTGACATGGCAACTTGATTTAAATAATGCTGATCTGCCTGATTTAAATCAATCCCTTTAGGTAAATATTGCCTAATTAAACCATTCATATTTTCGCATGTGCCTTTTTGCCAGGGTGAATGTGGGTCACAGAAATATACATCTATGCCTAAATCTTCTTCAAGTATTTTATGTTCTGCCATCTCGCGTCCACGGTCATAGGTCAACGTTTTACGCAGTTCTGCAGGTAAATATTTCAGAGCTTCAGTTAAAGCCTTGCGCACTGATTCTGCCTTTGCATCAGGTAATGTTGCCAAGATACAGAGCCGTGTATTTCGTTCAATAAGTGTTGCTATCGAACTTTTATTGTCTTTACCTTTAATTAAATCAGCTTCCCAATGACCCGGTATTTTTCTTTCTTGAACTTCGGCTGGGCGCTCATGAATAGTTTTAATATCCTGTAATATAGAATCTTTTTTAGGTTCACCGTTAGCTTTTCGCTTTTTATTTTCATGACGCAGACAGGATAATAAGTCTTTTTTCAACTCACCCTTTGGTAATGC